>JAYTPR010000137.1:0-10955 GCA_043747095.1 Candidatus Peribacterales bacterium | reverse complement strand
CAAAAATGCCGGACGCAGCAGCAAGAATTTTTGGAACTTTGTGAAGCATGTAGAGTTGGGAACTCCTTTATACTGTAGGGATTTTTTCGTACTTGTTATACAAATTCGGCGCCACAGGACAAATCTGTCCAGAGAAACCAAACTCCAGAATCAAGACAGAAGCACGAAGATTTTCTACTCCAATTTGCCAGAGAAAAGGAATGTGATAGCGTAGGCGTATCTTCCCTCCTTTTCCTCATGCGACGTTTGTCCATCGCGCTTTCTGCGCTCTACCTCCTTTCTCCGCTCGCTGCTTCTGCTGCGTACCTGACGCCTTCGGCGCTCATGGCCGCTATCCAGGGCGGTGCTCCGCGCAGCTTTTCCATCACTGCTCACGCTGATGCTCAGGGTGACACGTATGTCAGCGTCTGGGCCAATGGAACGCTTCAGGGTACCGATGCTACGAATATGCAGATGTGGACAAAGACTACTGTCGACGTTGTTTCTGGCGATTTTAAAGTTCGTGCCAAAGGCGAAATGATGGTTGTAGAGGGTATGCTCTACGTCAAAATTGCGAGCATCGATGGATCGATGAAGAGCGAATTTGCTACTCTTTCGGCTGACTTCGTGCAGCACAAGTGGCTCAAGACCGCCTTCGATGTATCCGCACTTGAGGTCGTTGAGAACCCTGCATTCTCTCTGTCCGAAACTGATGTCATGGAAGCTGACCAAACTTTCAACATGGAGACCAAGGCAGAGAAAAACGGTACAAGCTACACACTCACGCTGAAGACGGACGCAGCAGCACAGCTTGCGCTTTCCATTCGCGAGATGCTCCAGGACACCAGCTCCGTATCGGATGACTTCTTCCCATGGCGCGCTCTTGCAGAAGGTATGCAGTTCGAAATGGTTGTGAAAACGGATGCGAAAGATGCACTGCTCGGCAGTTCGTACTCCATGAGCACAAAGGGTGCGCAGTCCTCTTTCACGCTCACTGGTACCGAAAAGCCAGCTGCAGCTCTCCATCTGAAAGCTCCAGCTGATGCTATGAGCATTGAGGAAATTGGAGCAATGTTCAGCGGCGAAGTCCCTGAGTATTTTGAGGACTCAACCACAGACATGATGGAGCCTGAGATGACGGAGCCGACTGATGGCGATTTTACGATTGAGCCAGCGTCTGCTTTCGACAGCATTGATAACGACACGCTCTCATCCTGCGACGATTCATCGATCGATGCGATGAAGCTACTGTCCATGCAGCGAGACGGAACATGTCCGATTACGAAGACATCGACGCGTTACACTCGCTAATTTCAGCTTTCAAAAAGAAGAAGACCGGGGTCCGCCCCGGTTTTTTTCTGTGCCGATTTCCTTCATACTGCTTGCCGCATGCCACTCGCTAATACACTGACGTTTCCGTGGGACATCGCCATTCTCATCATGCTCTCGGGCTCGCTTGGAGTTATGGTGGCTGCACGACGGTGGCTAAAGAGAAGCCATCCACGGACGGTATGGATGCGTATCGGCGTCATTTCCGCTGGAACAGTCTCGACACTTTTTTTCATGCTCATCGCATACGGATCTTTCATTGAACCGCAACTCATCACTGTTACAAAAGCGAACCTTGCATTCCCGCTTCATGAGTCACTGAAGATCGCGGTCATCTCAGACCTCCACGTCGGACCATATAAAGGAGCTGGATACATACGACGCGTTGTCGCCCGTATCAACCGCGAACGGCCAGATGTCGTCCTCATCGCCGGAGATCTCGTGCTCTCGGATGAAGTGACTCCAGAAACAATCGTCGCGCTCACGCCTCTGAAAAACCTACGCCCCGCACTCGGTACGTTTGTCGTTATGGGAAACCATGATCACGGCATCTATCGGCTGTTTTCACCTGAACAGCGTCGTCCTGCAGATAAAAGTGACCTCATTGTCGAAACTCTGAAAGGTTACGGACTTATCGTCCTTGAAAATGCACAGTCAGAACTCCGCATCGGAGATGAACTTCTCCGCATCGCTGGCATTGAAGATGCTCTCTCAGGTCAGGCTGACATCGTGAAAACTCTTCAGGATGCAGGAACTGGCTCGCCGGTTATTCTCATGTCCCACAATCCCGATGTCATCCTCGACCCGATGTCGAGGCTCGCGACACTCATCATCGCCGGACATACGCATGGCGGCCAAATCAGGCTTCCGTGGCACGGTCCAGTCTCTGCTCTTCCTACAAGGATCGGCAGAAAGTTTGATCAAGGAGTCTTCCGACTGGATGGTGGAGCGACGCTTGCCATCACGCGAGGTGTTGGCGAATCAGGACCGAGAGCACGACTTTTTGCGCCGCCGGAGATCATGATCATTCAAACGATCCCGATTAATTCTTCCATTTGATACTGCAACCGATCGCATTCATACGGTGCACCGGAGGCTCCTGTCCTTTGAGGACAGCTGCAATGGCATCACGGAGATTGTGCTCTGTGACTTTTCCAGGCTCCTTCCAGTTATCATCTACTCTGCCCATGTACTTGAGCTTGCGAGCGGAGTCGAACACGAAGCAGTGCGGAGTGCAGAGTGCTCCGAATGCTTTTGCGATCTGCTGTGTTTCATCGAAACAATATGGAAACGGAAAACTCTTCTCGTCATGACGCACTTTCATACTGGCAAAAGAATCATCCGGATATTTGTCTGCATCGTTACTATTGATAAGAACAAACTGCGCTCCTTCCTGATCAAAATCCTTCGCAAGATCAATAAGCCTCTGTTCCACAGCCTGTGCGTATGGGCAGTGGTTGCACGTGAAAACGATGACGAGCGCAGGATCACGAATGATGCTTGAGTCCACCATGAGGCCGTCGGTAGCCGGAAGGGTAAAATGCGGCATCGAGTCACCGATATCCAGAATTTTGGAATTATCATTGATGAGAACCATAGCGAGGGAAGGGAAAGGACAACTACAATGACGATACACCAGAATGTTTCTGTCATGATACCGATTGCCAAATCTATGATTCGCCACTTCACCGCCACCGCCTTCATCATCGACTCGAAGAAACGCACGCTTCTTTTGTGGCACAAACGCCTACAGCGCTGGATGCCACCCGGCGGCCACATTGATCTCAATGAAACTCCGGAAGCCGCTGCCAAGCGCGAATGCAAAGAAGAAACGAATCTTGATGTCGAGATCATTGGCGACCCGTCGCATGATTTATTTTCTGGCAATAAAGAGGAGGGTCGGATGCTTCTGAAGCCGATCGCGATGCTTCTCGAAGAAATCCCCGCATCACCGGAACGCGGTGAAGCGGCACATCAACACATGGACTTTTTATTTATCGCAAAACCGCTGGATGAAACGCAAGCGGTACTCATAGCAAAGGAAGAATCTGACCGAATGCGATGGTTTGATCTAAAAGAGGTCGAGGCCCTGGATTCAGGCTCTGAGATCTTCTCGAATGTCAAAGCCTACATATGCACGCTCTTAGCCTGATCTTCCCTTCTGTAAGCCAGAAGGGTAGACTGTACATTCTGTATGCAGTGGCAAGAACTCCGCTCCCACATTCGGCATCTTCCCGCTCGTGATATCGCGAGAATTGGACAAGCTTTCGAGCTTGGAAAAAAGATGCACGAGGGACAAAAGCGTCGCTCAGGCGAACCGTACTTCAATCATCCCGTCGCGGTCTCGCACATGCTTCTGGATCTGAAGGCTGATCCCGACACGATCATCGCTGCACTGCTGCACGACACCGTGGAAGATACGGAACTGACACTCGCAGAGATTGACCGCGATTTCGATGGATCTGTCGCGGCGCTCATTGATGGCGTAACAAAGCTCAGCTCGAAGGACGTCGCCATGAGTCCAAAGCTTGATGAGCAGATCGAGACGCTTCGTAAGATTTTCACATTGATGCAGCAGGACGTACGCATCATGGTCATCAAGCTCGTCGACAGACTCCACAATATGCAGACCGTGGAATTTCTGCCGCCGGAACGACAGAAACTTCTTGCGAAGGAAACGTACGAAGTTTTCGTCAAAATTGCGGACAAGCTCTGCATGCAGGACATGCGCGACGAGCTGGAATCACTTTGTCTTGCCGTTCTGGAGCCTGAAAAGCATGCCGCACTCTTGGAACTACGAAACAATAACGAACAGCGTGGCATGGTTTTCATGGAGCTCATTCGCACCAATCTGCGCGCTCACGACCGCATCCTCGGATCAAAGATTGATCTGCACTTCGAGGCGAAAACATGGGATCAGATGAAAGCACAGCTTAACGTCGGAGGCTCAGTGGCAACTGGCGTTTCGTTCCTCACCGTTGCATTCATTTGTGAAGATACGGATGCGTGCTATCGCACACTCGGCGCGCTGCATCAGCTCTGGAAGCGCGAAGTATTGTCCTTTCAAGATTTTATTAACGAACCGCAGCTCAACGGATACCGCGGACTTCACACCACCATCATCGCGCACGACGGCACGCGTGTCCGCTGCAAAATCCGCACGAAGGACATGCACCAGTACGCACGCCAAGGAGTGACGACTATGTGCTTTACGGGGACGACGGAAATCTCGGAAATTTTGCCGTGGAGCAAACGCCTCACATCACTGACAAACGATACTGCAGGCAGCAGTGATGACTTCTGGGAAAACCTTAAAAGCGACATTCTCGGGGAATCCATCATCATTCACGGTCCGGATGACTCCACTGTGCGCTTACCAAGAAACGCGACTGCACTCGACGGAGCGTTCTTCCTCTTTCACGATCGCGCACTGAAAACGACGTCGATCAAACTGAACGGCGTCGATGTTCCTTTTTCATCGCCACTCTCCAATGCAGCATCACTTGATGTCCGCTTGGGTGAGACGATCACCTGTACACGTGAATGGTTACGCCAAGTCGAGACTGGTTTTGCGGCGGCAAAAATTCGCGAGACACTGATGAAAAAGTCTGACGTCCTAAAATTAAAAATCGGTCAGGAGATGCTGCAACAAGTTCTCTCAGAGAGAAAGCGAGGCTTCATTCAAGAATTCCAAGAGAAAAAACTCGGCGATCAATTGGCAAGCATGGGATACGACTCGCTTCATGACGTCTACATTTCCATCGCTGATGGTCGCCTGGAGCCAGATGACGCCTACGAAGCTCTGTTCCGACAAAAGCGCATTCGGAAACATGATGCACCGCCGCCCGCCATGATTTTGCGGTACGCCGCAGACATGAACTCCGTGGAGACGATGGACAAACTCAATATGGTGCACCGTACGTACGGCTCGCAGCTTAAAGACATTCGGTATCACCGTGGTGATGACGGACTTGTCACCGTCACGCTGAAAGCCAATATGCATTCACAGAACCTGAAAGTGTTCCGTGAACAACTCGGCATGGCAGGCGCGACAGCACTGAAGTCCACAATGCCGTGGGATCCATGGAGCATCATCGTGACGATTCTTCTGGTGTTCCTTTGGGGTATGGACGCAGTGCTCACAAAACATCTGCTGGATGCCGGTGTGTCACCGGGGGCATTTACGCTGCTGCGCAGTTGGTCAGGCGTCGGATTCGCCGTCGTTGCGGTTCTTGCTGTTTGGGAGCCCAAGACACTGCTTCGCATTCCGGTTTCACACCCGCTTCTGTGGGTCAGCGGCATTGCGTTCTACTTCGTCAACCTCATCACCAACTACACGCTCACCGACGTATCGCCTTTCTTCTATAAAACGTCGCTTCGTATCAGCGCAGTTCTCCTCGCACTACCAATTCTCTTCAGTAAGCGCCAATCCATGCGCAGCGTTTTATGTCTTGCCCTTGCGGCCGGCGGACTATCTCTCCTCTTTCAAAATTCTCCGAATGAACAAGGCATTTTTCTCGCCATGTGTATGGTGGCAATGTTCGTGATCTACACCAAGTCCAGCGCACTCTTTCAGGAGAGCGCGCATATCAGCGTTCGCTATCCGCAGTTCTTCCTTGCCATCAGTGCCATCTCGGCGCTTGTGTCACCTATCGTCTATTTGTTCGATTCCATTGTGTGGCCGAGCCCTATGCTCATGTTCGCAGTCATTCTCTTCACGGCAGTCTTCGTATGTATCCCCTACATGCTTTTCTACCATCTGCATCGCATGATGGGCTACGCAAAACTCTCACCGTTCTTCCATCTCTCCATCGTCGTCACCTTCCTCGCTCAGTGGTTACTCTTCGGTATGTTTGATGGCGTCCTGCTGATCCCATGCGTAGCATTCATTCTCGCAAGCGCACTCACGCCAAAGACTCCAACTAACTCAAGCAACCCAGTTTAAGGAATATCGGGCGGTAGAGGCTGTGCAAGGTAACGCCAGAGAATTCTTACTTTGACTCCATCACGTTCAAACTCTTCAGTGACGGTAAACACTTCATGTGCGCCGAGGCGACCATTGAGCATAGTGCTTCCCACGTTCACGATGGCGCGCGGCAAAATAACCATGCCTGATTGATCAACATTCCAAGGACACGACCCACCGTGTTGTTTCCATTCAGACAAATCAACGGGCTGTATACCAAGTTCTGCTGCTGCTCCTGACGAATCAGCACCAACAACAGTGGCGATTTTCATCAACACGATACTTTTGCCCGCATTTCGTTCCTGGTGCTGGTAGTTCTGGATTTTAAGAGCAGTACCCACCATGGCGTAACGCTGGAGTTTTTCAGGACCATTCATACGAACGGCATGGTCTACTGACCAGCTCAATGTGCCGTTTGTTGCGGCGTTAAAGACTCGGAGAGCGCCTGCTTCATCACTGTACGAAATAGTCTTCTTCTCACCTGTTGGCTCTTCTACGTTCATAAAACGTGGCAGCTCCGCGGTCGATTCGTATTTCTGATTTCGTGAAAAATGCAGCTCTGCCTTCATGTGATTTCGAACTATTTCGGGATCACTAATGACGTTATAGAAACCAAGCAGCTCTCCGGGTTTTTCTGGCTGATCGTCCTGAGGTTCCTCACGAAGAATGGCAATTCTTCCAGCGTTCAAACCTTCCAATACTTCATCATCACTACCGTTCTGCTTCAGTGCCTTGAACATGGCGCCGTGGTTACGAACATCGTCAGCGACAGATCGAAATTCGGTCTGTGACGCATAGCGCGGATCAAGCTTCAGGAGTCGCTCCTTCGGCATAAGAACATTGCCGTACAGTGCGTGAATATCCGGAACGTCAGCTTCCGTAGCCGTCCCAATGAGGTGGCTCCAATTTCTCCACTCTTTCATGGATCTCACGATGTGGACCGGTGGAGTGTTGAAAATACGAAGCAAACGGTTTTGCACGCCGCTGATGATCTCATTGGATGCAGAGTCTGCATCGCAGTTGATATGCAGTGCGCCCTGCAAGAGCTCAGGATTAAGTGTATTCACATTCTGAATATCTGCAGCAACCGTTTCTTTTTCGAGAGCGAGTGCAACACGGACATATTCTTTGACCCTGATCGAGGA
Organism: Candidatus Peribacterales bacterium; assembly: GCA_043747095.1. Taxonomy (GTDB): domain Bacteria; phylum Patescibacteriota; class Gracilibacteria; order Peribacterales; family Peribacteraceae; genus JAGORY01. The sequence goes on along the minus strand of JAYTPR010000137.1, from coordinate 3,536 downwards.
ATCGGAAGCTATCTCTCTTGGCAAAAGCTCTTGCACGATTTCAGATTCAGGAAGCTCCGTTTGATGAAAAAGATCAGGGCCTTCCGCGTTCAGCTGAAGCCAACGGTCGGCCATCATATTTCGAATCGAGTGATAGAGCTCCGCCAAAATAAGAACAAGCTTTCTCGGAACCAATCCGACTACTTCTCCGCTTTCATAATCGTTGTGCGGGAAACGCACCTCTTCATCCTCTTTGGTCACAACAAAGTTCCTATCCACGTATGCACGTGCCTCATTCAGCAATCTCAGGAGATCGGTATCCGATAAAACCGTATTGAGTTTTTTCCCATGCAATTCCAGCTGCCTTCTCGCTTCCACGAGAAGGTGCTCTGCATCGCCGTTGTACAAATCTTCAGTAGATTCGGACATAGGGCAAAATAGGGTAGCCGAAAGGTGACGTATTGCAAGCTAAAAAAGCCTTATCTATGGCTTCGGGAGGCAAAAAATTGATTATTAGGCTGCAGGTTTGTCTTCTTTTTTCTGACTTGCGCCGAAAATGCCTCTGATGAATTGACCCAAATTTTCTTGGCCTGCTGCAATGAATGCACCAACGGCGCTTTTAGCAACACCAGGATGTCTCTCAAGCTCACGGAATGCATCTGCATTCGGACGAGGCTTGGACGCGCGGTTCGAAATCGAAGAAACACTCGCACTCGTATGTGCATCTCTTGCTGTCACCAACTCATCTGCAATCGTAGAGGCGGAATCCAGAACCGATGATGATTCGATACCATCGCGCAGCATATGCAAGCATTGTGCAGTTATTTCGTAGCAAAGTCAAGTATTTCTCCATATTTTCCGCTTCTGCCAAGCGAAGGAATGCACGTGTGCCGGACTGCCAAATCTCATCTATACTCTGCGCCATGTTCGACTCCGTCGATTCTGATCAATCGCTTCCCGATCTCGAAACTGGGATCCTGAAGTACTGGCAGGAAGAAGACACTTTCAAGCGCTCCATGAAGCGCCGGGAAAAAGGCGAAGTGTTCAGTTTTTACGATGGCCCACCGTTCGCGACTGGCCTCCCTCACTACGGTCACTTGCTCGCAGGAACGATCAAAGACGTCATCCCTCGTTATCAAACGATGCGCGGAAAATATGTGAAACGTCGTTTCGGTTGGGACTGTCACGGACTCCCGATTGAAAACCTCATTGAGAAAGAAAAGGGTTTGAAATCCAAGAAAGATATCGAGGCTCTTGGTATCGCAAACTTCAACGCACTGTGTCGTGGAGCTGTCCAGCGGCATACCGCCGAATGGCGCCAAGTTGTGGAGCGGCTAGGACGCTGGGTCGATATGGACAATGACTACCGCACGATGGACCCCGAGTTCATGGAAAGTATTTGGTGGGTATTTAAGCAGCTCCATTCGCAGGGGCTGATCTACGAAGGATGGAAACCGATGCACGTGTGTCCACGTTGTCAGACGCCACTCAGTAACTTTGAAGTGACGCAGGGCTACGCAGATCGCACGGACATGTCGGTCATCTTCACGTTCCCGCTTGTGGATGAACCAGACACGCAAATACTCGCATGGACGACGACGCCATGGTCACTCCCTGGAAACTTGTGGCTGCTCGTTGGTCCTGAGATTCCGTACGTGAAAGTGAAAGAGAAGGGAAAAAAGACGGTGTACATCGTCGCAGAAAAATTGGTGAAGGAAGTCTTCAAGACAAAAGAGCATGAGATCATTGGCACTATCACTGCCAAAGAACTCGTCGGCAAAAAATATGTCCCACTCTTCACGTCGTACGTTGATAAAGTTATTCCGTCGACGGAGAAAACAAGTAAGCCACAGACGTACGGTCAGCGCTGCTTTGAAATCCTCATGGATGAGAATAGCGAGGTCACAGACCTTGATGGTACAGGTATCGTGCACATCACAAACTCACACGGTGAAGATGGCTTTGAGATCAGCAAAAAGCTCGGTATCGATGTTCTGCATCACATCAATACGGACGGCAGTTTCAAGCCTGAAGTCGTGCAGCTCAAGGGCCTCTATGCTAAACCGTTCGACGGGAAAGATCCGATGTCGACGGATAAAGCTGTGATCGCAGTGCTCAAAGACATGGGTAGGTACTTCAAGAGTTATACATTCAACCATAGCTACCCGCACTGTTGGAGGTGTGACACGCCGCTTCTGAACTATGCAACATCGTCATGGTTCGTTGCTGTGGAAAAGGTAAAAGCAAAAATGCTCGGCGCAAATGCGAAGACAAAGTGGGTGCCGGGCCACCTGCGTGACGGACGATTTGGAAAATGGCTCGAGGGTGCTCGTGACTGGGCGATCTCACGAAACCGTTTCTGGGGAACGCCACTTCCAATCTGGAGAAACACGGTGACCGGAGAAGTAGAAGTCATCGGCTCACGTGATGAGCTGATGGCCAAGGCACCGGATAGATTTACAAAACTGATCGTCGCTCGTCACGCCGAAAGTAGGGGCAACGTAGAGAAAATTTACCAAGGAAAAGAACCGGGCACAGAGCTCACAGAAAACGGAAAGAAACAAGCTGCAGCCCTTGCAAAGAAGGTTTCTGCTTCCATCAAAGACAGCACAATAACCGCGGTGTACTGCTCCCCTCTCATGCGTACACACTCCACCGCTCAGGCCATTGCGGAAGAATGTGGCTCGCCCATTTTTGTCGATGAGCGTCTGCGCGAAGTAAGCTTCGGTGAATACGAAGGAAAGCACATCGACTTTGACGACCTCACGTTCATTCGCGAACGACGCGCTCATAAATTGGAGAAAAAACACATTGAAAGCATTTACCACTTTGAGGGAATGGAAACCTGGTCGCACATCGAACTTCGTGTGCGCGATTTCTTGGATGAAATTCTTGCAAAGCATAAAGGTGAAACCGTCGCCATCGTGACGCATGCAGATCTCGTGATGAACATGAAGCACATCTTCACCGGAGAAGATCCTCACAAGATCGTTCATCAACCGTATCCAGAGCTTGCTGGTATGACGACGTTCTATTGGGACCACGAAAGGAAAGCGCAGATGGATCTTCACAAGGAAACCGTCGATGAGATCATGTGGCAGGCATCGCAGAAGGAAGCCAAAAAAACCAAAGCGTCCGCGGCAGAAACTGTGGAACTGACTCTCGTCCGTCATGGGGAAACCGACATGAATAAAGAAAAAATCATGCAAGGCGGCAATATCGATTTGTCACTCAATAAAGTAGGAAGAGAGCAGGCCAAAGCAGCGGGTCAGAAACTGAAAGAGAAAGGTGCTGAATTCGATGTGGTTATTTCATCCTCACTCAAGCGCACAGAAGAAACAGCAAACATTATTTGCAAAGAGCTCGGAATTGAGTACGGCGGAAGCTATAGCATTTTCAATGAACGCGACTACGGTGCACTCAGCGGAGAGTCTGTGGAAAAAATTCTCGCTGATCACGGTCCGAAGAAACCGATAAAAGGCCTCACTCCTATCTGGCTCAAGATCACGCCGGAGGGAGCTGAGTCGTTTGACCAATTTATCCGCCGTATTCAAAAA
>JAYTPR010000136.1:0-4865 GCA_043747095.1 Candidatus Peribacterales bacterium | reverse complement strand
CTCTCCGGTTACAACCTGACGGTTTCCCGCAGTGCTTCCATCTCCGGAACGCTCATCGTCAAAACTGGCATCACGAGCAAGGGCTCCGTCTCCGGTTCTACTATTGACGGCTTCGGTCTCGGTTCCTGTAACGGTACGTACCAGAAACTTCTCTACAATTCTTCGACTGATAAGTTCGAATGTGGAACGATTTCTACGTCTTCTACGTTCGGTACAGGAAACGTCCTCACGATCGGTGACGCTCGGTACCTCAAGCGCTCTGGCGGAACGATGACGGGTCAGCTCGTTGTGGATATCACCAGCGGTAACTTCAACACGATCGGTCTCAAGGTCATCAACACCCTCTCCGGAGCCCATCTGCATGCGGAAAGACTGCTCACATCCTCAGGACGTTTGATCGTCAGCGGCAGCGGTATCATCACGGCAAACGGAGCTACCGTCAGGCCGCTCACAATCAAAGGCGCAACATCGCAGACCGCCGATCTGCAGCAGTGGCAGAACAGTGCAGGCTCCGCACTTGCGCGCGTCGATGCCAACGGACTCATGTACATCGGAGCAGGTCAGACTGATGCAGGAACCACGGCAGCACTATCCGTTGCTACCGGTATCTACACGCCTGGCTTTATGTGGGCTACGAGCGGCTTCAAACTCACGAGCAGCCTTGGAATCGATAACAACGGAGGAATCGCTCGTGTCACAGGCAACCTTCAGATCGTTTCCGGCGGAGGTATCATCACGACTGCTGCTGCAGGCGTCGGTATCCGCGTCTTGCAGTCCGACAATGCGACGCTCGGCATGCTTCAGGCCGGCACGCTTTCCGGTTCACTCTTGACTCAAAACGGCGCCGGGAACAACTACTTCCTCGGTAACCTCGGCATCGGCACCACGTCTCCAAAAGCAAAGCTTGATGTCTTCGGCACTATTTCTGGCTCTCGTTTGAGCGTCAGTGGCAATGCAAACATCACAGGTTCTGTCCTTGCTGTCGGCAACATCACGACTCGCGCCACGCTCTCCGGCAGCCGCCTCATCGTCTCTGGTCATGCCAACATCTCCGGAGCTCTTCTCGTCAAAAACAACATCACGTCTCTCGGAACACTCTCCGGTTACAACCTCACGGTTTCTCGTAGTGCGTCCATCTCTGGAACGCTCATCGTGAAGACTGGCATCACATCCAAGGGCTCTGTATCGGGCTCTACGATCGACGGCTTCGGACTCGGTGGATGTACAGGCACGTACCAGAAGCTCATGTACAACGCTTCGACTGATAAGTTCGAATGTGGTGCAATTCCGACATCATCTAGCTTTGGTACCGGTAACGTCATCACCATTGGTGATGCTCGTTACGTCCGCAAGTCAGGGGACACGATGACGGGTGCTCTCATCATCAATATCACGAACGGTAACATCAACACGCTTGGACTTCGCGTCATCAATACCATCTCCGGCGCCATCGTTCATGGCGAGCGCGCAGTCACATCGTCCGGCATCCTCCTTGTCACGCAGAGCACAACACAGGGCTCCGGCGCACTCGTTGTTCGTCAGCGTACGAACTCGACAGGCGCCTACATCACAAACGGCGGTAGGTCCGTTCCAGTTCTTGTTCTTGAAAACTCCTCCGGTTCCTTTGCGGGAGCTTCCAAGGCTCAGCACATTCTCTTTGGATACAATGGTGACTTTGATGTTGAGCTCTTCCGCTCTTCCGGCGCGATCTTGAATCTCTCCGGACACTTGCTCCCAAGCGTCACGAACAAATTTGACCTTGGTTCTACAACGCAGCGTTGGAGGGACTTGTACTTGTCTGGCGGCACGTTGCATTTGGGTCAGTCCGGTAATGATACGACCCTCGGATACAACACCTCCGCATCTCGCTTCGGAGTTGATATCGGCAATAACGGAAGCGATGAGTTCGTGATTCTCTCTACTGGCAACGTGGGAGTCGGTACCTCGACGCCTGAGGCAAAACTGGAGGTCGTCGGCAACCTCTCGGGTTCTCGCCTCATTGTCTCCAATAACGCCAATATTTCCGGAGCTCTCCTCACGGTCGGCAACATCACGTCTCGCGGAACACTCTCTGGTTACAACCTCACAGTAAGCCGTTCTGCGTCCATCTCCGGAACACTCATCGTGAAGACCGGAATCACGAGCAAGGGCTCTGTCTCCGGTTCCACCATCGACGGCTTTGGACTCGGTTCCTGTAACGGTGCTACGCAGAAACTTCTGTTCAACAACTCCACGGACAAATTCGAATGTGGAACGATCAGCGCCGCTGGAACATTCTCCACAGGAAACGTGCTGACGATTGGCGATGCTCGTTACGTGAATGCTTCGGGCGACACGATGACTGGCATCCTCAAGATCACGAAGTCTGGCGGTTATTACACCGGTGCACTTCTCAACGTTCTTGGCTCGATGTCCGGCCGCAGCCTCTACATTTCTGGCTCTGGTGGATCAACTGCACCACTTATCTTCGCAAGCAGCGCTCTTGGAAGAGTTGGTATCGGCACGAATGCACCTCTCGCCGGATTCCATGTTGTAAAGACGACCGCAGGCAGCATCCCGACATTGGATAGCGGAACAGTCGGCGTGTTTGAGTCCACAGGATCAGCTGGTGCAACCGCAGTCGTGCAGATCTTGAACGGTAACGCCGGTACGGCTGCGCTCAACTTCGGTGATACGGACAGTATCAACGTCGGACAAATTAGCTACAACCATTCTCTCAACAGCATGACGATGAGCGTGAACAGCTCGTCGCTCATGACATTGGTCGGAGCTCAGGTCGGCATCGGCACGACCGTACCCAAAGCCAAGCTCGACGTCTTTGGCACTATGTCTGGTTCTCGTTTGAGCATCAGCAATAACGCCAACATTTCGGGAGCTCTCCTCGTCAAAAACAATATCACGACTCTTGGAACTCTCTCCGGTTACAACCTCACGGTTAGCCGCAGCGCATCCATCTCCGGAACGCTCATCGTGAAGACTGGTATTACGTCCAAGGGTTCTGTCTCCGGTTCCACCATCGACGGCTTCGGCCTCGGCTCCTGTAACGGTGCAACGCAGAAACTTCTCTACAACTCCACAACCGACAAGTTCGAATGTGGAACGATCAGCGCTGCCGGCACATTCTCTACGGGTAACGTCCTCACGATCAGCGACAGTCGTTACGTGAACACTTCCGGTGACACGATGACGGGCATCCTCAAAATCACGAAGCAGGGTGGCTACTACACCGGCGCACTCCTCAATGTACTCGGTGCGATGTCCGGCCGCAGCCTCTATGTCAGCGGTTCGGGCGGATCAGCCGCTCCCCTGATCTCAGCTCTGAGTAACATCGGCTATGTCGGTATTGGGACAAACAATCCCACAGCGAAGCTCACGGTTGCCGGTGCTGGCGGAGCCAGCTCGACACTGCTTGTCAGCGCCACTGGCAATAACAATGCCTTCATTAAACTTGCAGATGGTGTGACTGGTGGAACGTGGGATCTTCAGGGATTGAACGACGGAGCATTCAGCATCGCGCGCTCGACGACCAGAATGTTCACTATCGATAGCAATGGCAACGTTGGAATCAATACGATCACTCCTCGCGCCAAGCTCGATGTCGTTGGTACTATTTCTGGCTCTCGTTTGAGTATCAGCAATAACGCCAACATTTCGGGTGCGCTTCTCGTGAAAGGAAATGTCGGTATCGGCACTACGGTACCTGGAGCAAAGCTAGAAGTCAGCGGTGGTGAAGTTTTGATTGATAATAATCAGGCTTACCGAATTAAAGATTCAGGCGGCACCTCTCGTACAGTCGCATTTATGGGCACTGACGATGTTGTCAGCATCGGTACATCGGGCATGGCGACGTCCGATCTGAACTTGCTTTCAGGAGGCAATAACCCAGCAGTGAAGATCAAGCATACGACTGGCTATGTAGGTATCGGTACCTCGACTCCACGCGCGAAGCTCGAGGTGAACGGTTCCATGTCCGGCATGTCTCTGTTCGTTCAGTCGTTCTCCGGCGCTGGTCTCACCGATTGTGACGCAGCGAACCAAGTACTGAAGTGGGATGCAACGACCGAGCGATACTCCTGTGGCACCACATCGGCGACCACGACGTTCTCCACCGGTAACGTCCTCACGATTGGTGACGCGCGCTTCGTGAAGAAGAGCGGTGACACGATGACGGGATCCTTGAGGATTGTGAATGGCTTAACGGTAGGTACCACGACTCAGCTCTTCCCAAGCGTTCGATTGAATCTTGCCTCTTCAGGCGCAAGTAATTGGCGAGGAATCGTTGCATACGATACTACGACTGCCGATACACAGCGTGGAGCCCTAACTATTCTGGGTGCACGTAGGGATCTTTCAGCTGAACCTTTTGCTGCACTTGGAACATGGGATAGTGGAACTCGTCGCACAGTATATATGGGCGGCGGATCTTGGCAGACGCCTGATGCGACAAATCTGAGTTTTTATGCTGCCTCAACATACGATGAATCAAACGGAAGTGTCTCAAATCTTAGGATGTTGATTACTGGGCAATCAGGCGGTTCAATTCGAGTGTACGCACAATTGACTGGTGCGACTCTCCACGCAGAGCGCTCTCTTACGAGCTCTGGCTCTCTTTCTGTTGAAGGATCAGCTTCGGGTACTTCTCTCTACGGTTTTGGTCTTGGTGACTGTAGCTCGAGCTCTAAGAAGCTCACGTACAACAACTCTACGGGCAAGTTCAGCTGCCAAGATGATCTTACTGCTGCGTCTGGGCTTGAGTATTCCACGGCTGCTGCGATCTTCGTGAACCAGTCTGGTGACACGATGACCGGTGCTCTCGTCATCAACATCACAGGAGGCAACCCTTCTACGCTCGGACTCAACGTGAA
>JAYTPR010000135.1:0-1843 GCA_043747095.1 Candidatus Peribacterales bacterium | reverse complement strand
CTCTCCTACAACGTCTTTATTGACGATGGTTCCTTCCATCTTTTCCAGAGTCTTTTGCAAACCAGTAGCAGTCTTGCGTTTAATCCATGTGAAAAGTACATACAGTCCGACTGCAAATCCAAGGAGCAGCAAAATGATGAAGCTCACCTGAAGAATTCCTTTTAGCGAAACGCTCGAGTCGCCACCTGTGGTACCAGATGAGGATGCAGATGATTCTGAGCCACCGCTTGACGAACTTCCCTGTATTGGGACGTTATCGATGAGGACAGAATCGACTCCTTCGTACAAAACCTCTGCGTTTGAAATATCACGGATTTTTAGTCCAACATTGTACGTACCAGGTGCTGCATACGTATGTGTCGGTGCGTACAAAAGGCTTTTCGTCCTGTCACCGAAGTCCCATTCGTATAGTAGTTCTTTTCCAGCGCTGATCGATTCATCCAGCTTTGCGGAGAAACGAACCACTGCACCCTCCCGTTGCATCAGGACTGGACTGTTTGGATTCTGGGTAATGGATGATGTTGAAGATGCGATAGGAGCAATCGCAAAACGAATCGGGAGTTCGCTTGTCTTTGGCTCAATGGAATTGATGTCAGTCACAGTCAGCTTCACTCTGCGCTCTGTTGTTTGTGGCAGCATAAAGATGTACAGACTTCCTCCTGATTTCTCAGAAAGAGTATCGGCATTGTCGATATCATTTGCTGGATTTCCATCGGCATCCGAATCCACAGAGGTATCAAGATCAATGTGGTATGTCGAAATATTGCCATCGGAACCAGATGTATCAATTTTTAGCATTCCGCCTTCAGGCTGTACGTATGCCGTGCCGCTTACAGTTGGAAGATCGGTTTTCAGCATGGCAGCAAGTGGTTTTGACTTGTCACCGGTTGCAAATGGAATTCCTCCTGTTGGTTCCGTCACGACAATGGTGAATGCTCTGTAGCCGTTCTCACTTGTAATAGGGTCTTGCACGCTGACGTCGAGAACGTAGGTACCTGGTTCTGCGAGGCGTGTCTGAAAGAAACGAGTACGTTGTGCGCTCTGGAACTTACGATCTTTCGTGAGAATCCAACTGAACTGAGACCGTGGAGAGGCTGTATCAGTTCCAATCTCAAGTGTTTCACCTGCTTCAATGCGAATGCTGTTTGATTCAGCAGCATTGGAACCACGAAGTCCGACCGCAGCAGACAAGCCAGCAATGACGAGAAGCATTGCGAGTGAAAGCCGCTTGGCGGAAATAGTGTTGTTCATTACGTGAAGAAGATGCTGTTGACCACCATCACGATGGCGCGGGAGAACAAAATGAGGAGGATACCAATGATTGCGTAAAAAATGATGCGCTTCGCTTTATCTTTCTGACCTTCATCACCCTGACTAGTGATGAGGTACAAACCGGCGATGATGATAGCGAGAACGGCAAGGATGAGTGCGATGTCCAAAATGAAGGTAATGATCTTCAGGATGAGCTCGCTGATGCTTGTGCTCTGAGCGAGACCAGTGATTCCGCTTGCTCCGCTAATTCCACAGAGAATGCCGCAGCCCGAGTAGACTTGGGCCATTGCTTTCGGCATCCAAACGAAGGATGCAGCGAATGTTACCGCTTTTACGATTCTGTTCATTGTGAGTGTTGGCATACGTAGTGACGTGGAATAATCATTCTATGATAGCATAAACAGCGTTTCTTCGCCAGATATCTCTATGGCTTCTAATCGTGTTTCTAGGCTTCATAAAAGGCTCCGTGAACTACCTGTATCTGCAGTATTGATATCGAATCTGACCAATATTCGCTATATAACTGGTATACAGGCCTCTACAGCCCTTTTCCTCGTGACTCAAAAAGAAG
>JAYTPR010000134.1:0-3178 GCA_043747095.1 Candidatus Peribacterales bacterium | reverse complement strand
TTTTTGAGTTTGCGTTGAGCGTCGATGGCGACGAGCACCGTTACGTTTCGACCGTCTGGAAATCTCAGCGTCGTGAATGATCCGGATTTCAGTGACGGCGTCACTTCCCTCTGCCCATCCTGAGCGTAGACCGCCGTAGCACTACTGATCTCGGCGAAGCTCTTGTAGGCTCCGAGTTCAAATGTTTCCCGTGCGCGGACCTGGTCTAAGATATCGCCTTCGGGTGAAGCAGCCGCCTTGGCTTCGATGGCTTTGGTAAGGGCTTCCGGCGACCTCGGGTCGGAGAAGAAGATGGCCTTTTCGGTCTCGGAAAGCTTTCCGCCATCCCTAAGGTTTTTGACCGCGGTATCCGCCGTCTTTGCGATCGACGCATCGATGTCATTGAGATTGGATCCGTACTCCTCAAGGAGTTTTGCGTACATACGGTCGGCATTTTCCGTTTTTCCTTCAGCCCGAGCGTTCTCAGCTGCGCCGGCACGAAGACCGATGTCGAGTCGCGCTACCACTGCGTCCACGTTCTGTTTTTCAGCACCTAGTTTCTCGATGTTACCGCGAATGACTTTGATACGGTCGACCGATGCCTGGATGCTTTTATTGGCGAATGTCGTCTTGCTCGTGAACGTATCGAGGAAATCGTACGTGGAAGTTCCGGTCTCGTCGGCTATGTTTTTAATAAGACCCTGCTCTTCCACTCTCCTGGAAGCGATGTCGTCGGCGATTTTCGCGCTCTTCTCCTTTGCCGTCTTCTGCACGTTTTGCACTGATCCGATCGGGTCTTTAAGCAAATATGCGTACGGAGAATCCTCTAAGTTTCCCGACAGAATGAGATTCGCAATTTTGACGCTGTCAGCGCTCTTTCCTGACGGAAGCGGCTCCATGCCAAAAAGCTCGCCGTGGATGGGACCCGGAACATTCGCAAGACTTCGAATAGACGAGGGAATGCTCCTGATGACATCTTCTCCGTACTTTTCGATCGCCGCCTTCAGCTGCCCGGAATCCGCATCGGCAATACCGAGAGCGGTGAGGACATCATTCTTCGCGGCTTTTTCCGGAACGGCGGTTTTTTCTTTGGAACCGGCCGGAGCGGAAATTCTCTCGAGGAAACCGTCGATCCCGTCATTGAATTCTTTCGCTTTCATTTCGTCGATTGCTGGAAGAACTTTGTTTTCGATGCGGTACTGTTCGACGAATTCGTTGAAATCGATGCTGACCTGGCGAAGAACCTGCTTCGATTCTTCGGAATCCAGACCGGGCATCATCTCGGACTGCTTCTGCGTTTCGTCGAGTTTCACGTAGAAGTCATTCAGTTTTTGCTGAAGCACCGTTCGTTCCTTCGCTCCGCCGTCGTCGCCCGCTCCGCCGCTCGACTGTTCTGTTTTCTCCTTCCGTTCATTTTTGACGTCGGGAGCTCTGTTATCAGCCGATGACGGAAGTGTTTCGCTCATGACAGATCGGCAAGAATGGCATTCACGTTAGCCGCATCCATGGCTTCTCCGGCTTTCTGTTCGACTTTCTGGAGCTGACGAATCGAATCGTCGAGAAGTATTCCGAGCGGCTTCAATATCTTCTTGTCGCCAGTTTTCAAAAGTTCCTCGACTCCGAGCTCCTTGGGATGAAGCACCACTTTTTCTTCGCCTCCGATGAGCTTCTGTAATTCCTCAAGCTGCTCCCACGTCATGGTTGGAAGCTTGGCGAGAATTGTTTTTTTCTTTTCCTCGGTCAAAAGTACCGATTTTTGCACCAGAGAAGCGATAACCGCCTGTTGAAGTGGTAAATTTTTCATTTTTGATGTATCATTACATTGTAGCAGATTTGTAAAGCATTCTCAATACACAAACAACCATGGCTGTCGTCACCAACGCCTTCACGTATGCGCCGATCGATACGACCACACTCGAAGGAGTGAATCTTGTTGTTTCGCTGCCTGCGGCGTTCAGCGATACCTGCACAAAGGAATGTGCCCCTGGCATCCTTGGTAACCTGAAAAGGATCCGAGCCGCCGGCGCCAAGCGCATCATTTTAGTGTGCTCAGATCAACCGTTCGCTATCGCCGAATGGGTGAGGTACTCCCAGTGGAACGGCATCGAGGTCGAATTCGCATCCGATTTCGGTTCATGCCAGCTTCGTGAACTCGTCGGCCGAGCAAGCGAGGAAGAGGGAAAGAAAAACCTTCCACGTGCACTCGGAGACCTGCTTCGACGTGCGTACGTCGTCATCAAAGACGGCAAGGTAATGGGGAAATTCGTAGAACCTGATGCCTTGGATTTCACGTTGAACATTGAGGAACTCATCAATGGCATCAAAGCTGTAGCGGAAGCAAAGTAGAGACTACGGCGCCATCACACCCCAGCGCTTCAGCACTTTTCGAGCGTTCATATAGTCACCAAGTTCAGTCTGTGACTGAACGTACCCAAGAAACGCCGGCTCGGTTCCTTTGTGAATACCAAGATGTAAGTGCTTACGATTATCATCAGAGTCATGACTTTTCGCGGGAGCAAGAAGCGCAATCTTGCTTCCTGCAACGACTGTTGTCTTCAGCTCCGGCAGCGATGAAAGAAGCAGGTGTCCGTACAAAATGACAACAGGTTCATCATCGATGGTACAGCGCTGAGAAATAAGTCCGCCGTATCCTTCAGCAAATCCGCTGTAGATCACTTCCCCAGTACACATGGCAAACACGGGAACGTCTGCATTTTGTTCCCCCGACGTAATTTCAAAATCCGTTCCGACGTGGTAACCGGTAAAACGCTCAGGAGGATCAATGGGATTTTGCTCGGGGTCTGGTGTGACATAGAGGCCAAAGCTCAGTGGTGTAGCGCGAAATGCGGCACGTTCTAGTGGCCACGAAAGCGCAGACTCAGACGCCGATGCACTGCAACCCGCCAAAACCGTCAGCGGGAGTACGAAAAAGGGGAGGAGTTTTTTCATGCAAATAAGACGGTTGGAAACAGTTTCTATGACAGTGTTTATTCACCGAACAATTTCTGACGGATTTCTCCAGGCTCCTCGCCAGACACGCCGTGAATTCTGCTGATGACTTCTTCGTAATCACCAACAGGAACATCCAAATCCTCGGGCTTCAGAGAACTCCATAGTCTTCGGGCGTTTCCCTTAAATTCATTCCACGTTCCTTTCGGTTCATACACAGGGGAACGAGATGACGAAGGATCAGCCTGAA
>JAYTPR010000133.1:0-1253 GCA_043747095.1 Candidatus Peribacterales bacterium | reverse complement strand
TTCCGCACATAGGCTGACGGATGCTTTGATTGATCGGAGAGCGACGAATCCTGTTCGCAGGAGCTCAGATCTTGTCGATGCGGCAAAGAGCGTCTACGCACACAAAGCCCACGACTACCTCCCTCAGATTTTTCAGGCACTGAGAATTGCGGTGAACGATGAAGTTGGTGCACTCGAGCATCTTCTTCGCACTGCTCCGACACTTCTGAAGCCAGGGGGAAGACTTGTCGTCATCAGTTATCACTCGCTCGAGGACCGATTAACGAAGCAAACAATGAAATCACTCTGTACTGCGGAAAAAGATGTCATCACAGGTGCAGTGTCTCGCGCTGCAGACTTCGAATTACTCACGCCAAAGCCCATAGGACCGAGCGATGATGAGATGAAAAGTAATCCGCGCTCACGTTCGGCTCGCTTGCGTGCAATCCGCGCATCTCTGCTTTATACTCCACGTCCGTAATGTCCGTTGTCGTTTCTTCTCCGTCGATTCACCCATTCTCCGTTACTCGGAGGCGGTCTTTAGGACGGATGATGAACAGCAGCACGATTCTTTTGCTTGTCGTCATTGGCACGCTCATCATCGTTTTGGCGCTTCTTATTTTATTTCATCACAACCTGAACGCTACGAAAGGTTACAGACTTCGTTCGCTTGAACGCGTCAGAGCTGAGCTGATGCTCGAGCAAGAAGTTCTCAACATGCAGATTGCAAAGTCTCAGTCGCTTGATAATCTTAAAAATGATCCTCAGGTGCAGGCCATGTTGAAGCCAAAAAATTCTAAGTACATTCAGGGAGAGGAATCGCTCCCGACGAAAGTAGCGCAAGAATAAAAAAAGAGGACGCTTTCGCATCCTCTTCTTTGTCATGTGTCAGGATTAAGCGATTGTGCGGATCTGGATCGTCATAACGCGATCATCAGCCGAGCGAATGTCTGAAACTGCGACAACGCGCTGACCTTTCTTGAGGAAACCTTCCTTCTTACCAAGAGCGATAGCTGCTGTGATGGTCTGATCCGGATTCTCAGAGAACTTCACGCAGTGAGCAACAACGCCCCAGACAAGTGCCATGCGGCGCTGACAGTTCTCATTATCTGTAAAAGCGTGGATAGGAACGAGTGGGCGGCAGTTACTGACTGCGCTTGCCGTGCGTCCGTGCTTGCTGATGACGATCATTGCATCGGCGCCGAGCTTGGATGCGAGAACACATGCAGACAAAGCCTGTTCCTTACGCGGGAGATCAACATCAACTTTTCCTT
>JAYTPR010000132.1:0-1275 GCA_043747095.1 Candidatus Peribacterales bacterium | reverse complement strand
ACCGTCACAGTCCCTTGCTCTGGGTCTGCCGCGATCATGGCAAACATTGCCTCATGCGTAGAAAGCGCAGACAGAACAAGTGGCTCAGCAAGTTCGTAGCCATCATCTTCGTGACGACCTTTGAGCTTCACCGATGTGACAGGCCGTACGGATTCGACGGTGTCAGAAACCTCCGATGACGAACCGGGCGTATGCACTGAGCGGATATGCTACGACGACTGACGAGTCTGTCAATTATTCAGTCTGACCACCGAGTAAAACTCGGATCGCATTGTTGTTATCGCGCTGCAAACTTTCGAGTGTCACCCACTTCGCCCCACTACTGTCAGTGTATTCGATGTAAACAAGCTTCTGACCGTCTTTTTCGCGATACAGCGCAGCGTGAGCCGGTTTCGTGGTTCCTTGGCTTCTACTGAAACTTTGTACAACTGGGTATTCCTGAATAACCCGACCACCCAAAGCAGCGGTCTCTGTCACTCGAAGCTGGATGTCAGGATTTGACATATTAGAAATATTATAGCATTATGCTATTATATACGCAACGTGCGACGAATAGCCCCTTCCGGTACGATACCCCTCGATGCCACTTCCCTTCCAACATCTCACCTCCACCAAGCAGCTGAGTCGAGCTGATACGGAGGCGATTTTACGTGTTGCCGCAGACATGGAAAAAATCCGCATAAAGGGAAAGAGCGATCTTTTGAAAGGAAAAGTATTGGCTTCTCTTTTTTACGAACCAAGCACAAGGACACGACTGAGTTTTGAAACTGCCATGCTCCGCCTCGGTGGCGACGTGCTGACCGCAGAAGGAATCCAATTTAGCTCGCTCTATAAAGGTGAGACGATTGAAGACACGATGGAAATGGTCGGTCAGTACGCCGATATTATCGCGATGCGTCACCCCGAACAGGGCAGCGCAGATAAAGCAGCAGCCGCAAGCAAAGTGCCTTTTATCAATGCTGGAGATGGTCCAGGCCAACATCCTACACAAGCGCTTCTTGACCTCTACACCATCAATGACGAGCTTGGAAAAGTAGATGACCTCACTATCGCGATGGTGGGCGACCTGCGGTACGGACGCACGGTGCATTCACTATCGTATCTTCTCGGACTCTACAAAAATATTCGCTTCACACTCATTTCGCCGAAAGAACTCACAATGCCGGAAAAAGTGACGAGTTTCTTGGACGAGAAAAAAATTCCGTACAAACTACACGACGATATTTCTGCCGGACTCGACTGTGACGTGATGTACATGACACGTGTGCAGCAGGA
>JAYTPR010000131.1:0-4427 GCA_043747095.1 Candidatus Peribacterales bacterium | reverse complement strand
CTGGACACTCGTAGAAAATATTTTCTCTCTACACTGTTACGTATTTTCTGTTGCATCAGATGCATGGCTTCCAAATGCGGAAAAAAGGCAATCCTGATGAAGATTTATGCACCGTAACGTGTAAGAGTTTCTGCATGTCATGCGTCTGGATTTATACCGAAGGGCAATTCGGATGCGAAAGTCTCTACTTCCCTTTTTTTCTTCCCCTCTCCCTAATGACAAAGCCAATATCCTATACCAGGACATCACTGGCAGTATCTGCCTTGTGCAGCCTCCTTCTCGGAAGTACGCCTCTGTATGCACAGAGCAAATTGACCTCGTACTCCGACGTCTCTGCTGGAGCATGGTACGAGTCAGCAGCGCAGGACCTTCTCAGAATAGGTGCACTCGAATCAAATGAGCCTCTTCTCCGTCCAAATGATCTCGCTACTCGTGCGGAGATGGTAAAACTTCTCGTTCGCGTCAATGATGAAACGCTCTCATATCCTGCCGTAGGAAGCTTTACAGACGTCAGTAAAACTGCGTGGCATTTCCCATACTTTGAAAGTGCTGCCAGACTCACATGGGTTCGCGGTGACAGCAACTGTTACGGCACCATGCCATGTTATGCACGTCCAAATAGTCGCCTGAATCGCGCCGAAGCAGCAGCTATGCTTGTGCGAGCATTTTCACTGACGGCCAATGGCACTGCACCTGCATTCCCAGATAATACGAATCGCAATCAGTGGTACTACCAGCCAATTCAAACTGCTGCCGACCACTGTGTCTTGCAGGGTGATGATCTCACAGGTTTAGTACGCCCGGCTTCAAACATGAACCGCGCAGAAATGATTGTCATGTTCGACCGTGCATACAAGAACATGAAATACGGCCAGGACTGTGCCTCAGGACAGGCAGCAGTCGATATCACGAGCGCTACTGCGGTGTCTTCACGCAGCATTCGCATCGTCTTCTCCTCTGATGTTCAGTCATCCTTTGCTGATGACGCACATCGCTATACGGTCACCACGCTCGCTGGTGCACCTGTCGCAGTAGCCGTCGCTACCACTGCAGGTAGTAGGACTGTTGACCTGACACTTGCTTCCAATCTCAATAGCAACACAACCTACCGCGTATCAGCAACAGAGGTCCGCACATCCGCAGGTATAACATTCTCTGCTTCGAAGACATTTACAATCAATGAGTTTGCACCAGTCATCCTCAATGCAAATCCGCTCTCGGCAACGCGGGTTCGCCTTTCGTTCAATACTGACATCGACAGCTCAACAGCAAATGACTCGTTCCGTTTCTCGGTTCGTGAGACTGGCAACACAAGCGCAATGGTTGGTGTGCAGTCAGCAATGATTGTCGACGCACGCACGATCGACCTAAACCTTTCATCCGGTGTTCGTAACGGCGTATCGTACAACCTGACTGCAAATACTTTGCTCACCACGAGCGGAGTGACCTTCAGTGATGACACGACATTCCGTTTCGATGAGAGCGCAGCAAATATTACGACGGTCTCGAGCGTTTCTTCCACGGGGCTCAGACTCGTATTCTCTACAGATATTGAGCGTGCTTCTACTGAAACAATCTCAAACTATCGCGTGATCAGTAATGGACGCGATATTCCGATCACGAATGCGCGCTACATCGATGCACGCACAGTCGAGATCACGGTTGGTGAAGCACTTCAGAATCAGCGCGGCTACTCAGTCGTCACGACTGGCCTGAAGACATCCGGAGGAACGACATTCACCGATAGCGGTTCCACTGTCTACTCCACAGGAAACATTATGTTCCGTGCATCGCTCATCGGAGCACGTGAGATGCCTCCAGTCCTCAGTGCAATGACAGGATCAGGAACATTTACATTGAGTAGTTCTGGGCTTCAGTACGACATCGTAGCTAATGGCGCTGGAACGTTCAGCGGATCAACCATCACCATGGCTCACTTCCATCGCGGTGCAGCAGGTGTCATTGGCCCTGTCGTCAGTTCCATCAACGTAACCGGGACTCACTTCGTAGGCACATGGACCAACCTCAGCCAGCAGGACCGTAATGATCTCTTAATGGGGAACATCTACGTTAACGTCCATACGCAGGCAAATCCGAACGGAGAAATCCGCGGACAGGTGACGGCTCAATAACAGGGTTCAACCCGGGGCGACCAAGTGGTCGCTCCGGCTTTTTTCGTTTCTCAGGCATCCGGCACAAATTCACGACCAGTTTTTTCCGTGATGAGAATCCGAAATAGTGTGGATTTCTTATGATGCACGGAAAGCGGTGCAGCTTTGCCGGTAAAGCCAAATGGAACAGAAATACCAACATCACTCTGAATCGCTCCGAGACGCATCGTCAAAAGCTCAACGATCATGGAAGCCTCGGTTTGCTCAAGCTTGTCAAAATCCAACTCTTCAAACGTGCCCCAACAGAGTGCGCTCTTCCATGAGCCTTCTTGTTTCTGAACCTGAAAACAGACATTTGGATTTCGACGTAGAATCTCAATCTTCTTCCCTTCCGTTGTTTGTCCGTAAATAGCGTGACCGTAAAAAATGTACGCGAGTGGAACGATGTACGGCTTCTGGCCGTCAATACAAGCAAGGTGTCCAAAAACCTCCGAGGTCAGAAGTGCATCCGTTTCATCGAGTGAAAGTGTGCGCTGCATACGACAAGGATACACCGCTTCTACGTCATTCCCATGGATTGTTGAATCAAGCGTGCAAGCGTGCCTGGGTGAGGAACGCGCATGATCTTAAACGGCTCAAACTGAAGCGTTCCATAGTTCAAAATGGACTGGAGGAACGTTTTTTTGTGAGCTTCAACAGTCTTCATTTTCTCGTATGCGATCTCAATCGTTTCTTCTCCCCACAAAAGACCGCTTTTCATGAAAAGAACTCGCTTACTCGTGATGTAAATGTGTGTCTGTGTTTCCGCAAGCAGAAACCAAAAAAACCAATGATGGACACAGAAGAAAAAAGCAAAACACGTAAGGAAAATAATGACAGAGACTTCTGCAAGATAGCGATCGGTAAAAAGCGAGACGTACGCAAAGAAAAGTGCAGTGCCAGAGAGAATGAAGTAAAGAAAAGACGGGAAGACATATTTGATCCAATGCTCACCGCACACGCGAATGAGTCGTTCGCTTGAAATAGGACGCACACGGGAACCAGCCTTCACCCAATATTGATCAAGTCGTGAGAGAAATGCTCTGCCGTCAGTAGAATTGTTAGGCATGAACTAAAGGAATGGTGGGCGGATAGCCAAAATGACCGAAGCACCGACAAGCACAATGACAGTGAAAAGAATATAGAACCAAGCCAAAAACCCCATACGTTCTTTACCAAAGCTTCCCTGAACCTGTCGCAAAGAATTCAGAATTTCACGTCTCCCTGCAACCAAACGATGATTCAGTACAACTCCAGCACAAAGAACTCCAAGCGATACACATCCGATGCCAATGAAGACAATCAAAGCCTGAGTCATGGAGCAATGCTATCAGAAATACATAAAAGTTAACGTGCCTTGGCTACCGGCATGTCACACACTACCTTTACCGGGTGCACGATATGCTCAGGCACTTTTCCAGCAAGATATTCACGGATGGCCTGAAACGAATCTGCATACATATTTTTCATGGAATCGTCGGCGTAGAACGCAATGTGAGGCGTTGCAACGACGCGAGGATGTGAAACCAGTTCTTTATTCCCCTCAAAATTTGTCTCGTGTTCTAGAACATCTAAAAGTGCATACGCTAGCTTGCTGGCATTCAGCGCGGCAAGAAGAGCTGTGGAGTCGATAAGACCACCTCGAGCAGTATTGACCAGAACTGCGTTCGGTTTCATGGCCGCAAGGGCAGCTCTGTTGATGATGTGCTTCGTATCGGCAGTTTCCGGAATATGCAGAGTAATAATATCGCTAAGCCTCAGAAGCTCCTGCATCTCAACATACTGAACACCAAACTTTTCGATGATCTCAAGCGTACGACACTGATCAACTGCGAGAATTTTCATGCCAAATCCATGTGCTATCTGTGCAACTGCACGTCCGATTTTTCCAGTACCAACAATGCCGATTATCTTATCTCTCAAGGCAATGCCTCTCAATCCGTGATAATCAAAAAGTCCGCTTTCGACTTTTTTGTCTGCTTCGGGAATATGACGAAGCGTTGAGAGTAAAAGTGCGAAGACGTGTTCTGCAATAACATGAGAGCCGTAGTCAGGCACATTGCAGACGGTGATGCCGAGCTTTTTGCACGCTTCCGTATCAATGTGATCAAACCCGACCGATCTGGTGCTAAGCAGCTTCAGTGCCGGAAGCTTAGAAAGAACCTCTTTCGTAAACTGCGTATGAATGAAGCAGGAAACAATCTCTGCATCTTCACATGCATTCATGAGAGCAGCGCCCTTTTTGACGCCCTCAACACACCGAGCCCCCGGAAACTC
>JAYTPR010000130.1:0-1752 GCA_043747095.1 Candidatus Peribacterales bacterium | reverse complement strand
GGAGGTTCCATCACATCCGCTTATCTTCTAAAGGTGAGAGGCGGATCGGAACGTAAGCTTTTCTGTCGAAAGCCGGTGCACTTTACTGGTCGCTTTTTGGCTGGTCAAGCACGATTCACAAAGAAATTGTTCAAGCGATGATTGACTTGGCCATATTCGCTCATACACTAGCGCCCCGTTAGCCTCTTTCCTGTCATCACCATGAACCCAAACAACATGATCCAGAATGACCTCGGCTCGCGCGTCGAAGTCAGTCGCTTGAGCCCTGCACTCACGTTGGACTTCCTGAACCGCCAGTACAGAGATATGGGCTAATCTGAAACACACTCTGATATTCAAGGAATCATGAACGGCATGTTGCACGACGCACTCAAACAAGCAGGAGAGACGCACGACGAATCTGCTGCGTAAGACTGAACAACAGTTGCTGCTGCGCGGAAGAAGAAGATTAGCTATTCTGGATACATGGATCCGATTCGTTTTGAGAAAGCCACCAAACTGCGTGCACTGAAGCGTCTGCCGTACGCAGCAAAATTTGCGAGGTCACATGCACTGAAACAAGCGCACGATGCAGGAGAAGGAACTGCGGTAACGGTAGCAGGTCGGATCATGCTTTTTCGGGAAATGGGAAAGCTGACTTTTGCCCAGCTACAAGACCACACTGGCCGTTTGCAAATTGCATTCCGCGAAGAAGAACTTGGAAAAGAAGAGTACAAACTTTTGCAGAAAATGATCGACCTCGGTGACATCATCGGAATTTCCGGTGAACGTTTTACAACGCAAAAAGGTGAACCAACAATCAACGTGAAAGGATGGACGATGCTCACGAAAGCGCTTCGTCAGCCGCCGGAAAAATGGCACGGCATTTCTGATCGTGAGACTGCGTATAGAAAGAGGTATCTCGATACGATGAGTAATCGCGAAGCGTTTGATAGGTTTCAGTTTCGCTCTGCGTTCATCAAAGCGATGCGCGAGTTTTACTGGAGTCACGGCTTCACAGAAGTTGATCTTCCTGTTCTCGTTAATTCTGCCTCTGGAGCCCTAGCAACGCCTTTTACAACACATCACAACGCTCTCGATTTGGACGTGTATTTGCGCATCGCACTCGAGACACATCAGAAAGAATGTTTAGTCGGCGGCTTTGACCGAACCTTCGCACTTGGACCGGTGTTCCGCAATGAAGGAATGGATCCGTCACATCTACAAGAGTTTACGATGTGTGAACACTATGCGAGTTACTGGGACTACGAAGACAACATGCGTTTCACGGAAGACATGCTCCGTACGCTTCTCATGAAGACGCTCGGTACGACGAAAGCAAAAATCCCTGATCGTGATGGAAAACTGATCGAGGTCGACTTCGGCGGCGACTGGCCAAGGCTCTCGATGCGCGACGTGATCCTGAAAGATTGCGGTATCGACTACGACACAACGAAGACCGCAGATGCGCTAAGACAAGCCATGAAAGACAAGGGCATCCAGATCGATGCAGATATCTCCAAGCTCGGCCGTGGCAACTTAATCGACCAACTCTATAAGAAGGTAAGTCGTCCGAAGATCGTGTCACCAGTGTTCATCACAAAGCATCCGCTCGATCTTTCTCCGCTCGCGCGTAGGAATGATGAGAACCCGGATATCACCGACAGATTCCAGCTCGTCGTTGGCGGTTGGGAAATAGTGAATGCGTACTCAGAACTTATTGACCCGGTGGATCAGGCTGAGCGTTTCATTGCGCAATCGACCGCTAAAGAA
>JAYTPR010000129.1:0-8004 GCA_043747095.1 Candidatus Peribacterales bacterium | reverse complement strand
GTATCACAAACTCAAAGAGCAATGGGAGAAGCTCGGCGTTATTTTTTTGGATATGGACGTGGCACTACAGCAGCACGGAGATTTGGTGAAAGAATATTTTATGAAATGCGTCCCTGCGACGGACCACAAATTTGCAGCGTTGCACGGAGCCGTGTGGAGTGGTGGAACATTTTTGTTTGTTCCAAAGAACGTCAAAATTTCTGAGCCACTCCAGGCGTACTTCCGCATGAACGCCAAGAACATGGGTCAGTTTGAGCACACGCTCATCATCGTCGAAGACGGTGCGGATGCACATTACATTGAGGGCTGTAGCGCGCCAAAATATGGCTCACAGGGCTTGCATGCGGGCTTAGTAGAAATCTTCGTGAAAGAAGGCGCGAAGTGCAGATACTCAAGTGTAGAAAACTGGAGCCGCGATACGTACAACTTGAATACGAAGCGCGCGATCGTCCAGAAAGATGCAACGATGGAATGGATTGGTGGAAATATGGGCTCAGGCGTGACGATGCTCTACCCATGCTCGGTCTTAGTCGGTGAAGGTGCTCGGTGTGACCACATGGCCCTTGCCTTCGCAAATAAAGACCAGTGGCAAGACACCGGCGCGAAGGTACTGCACATGGCGCCGCATACCAGTAGCAAAGTCGTCAGCAAGTCTGTGAGCAAAGACGGCGGCTGCGCAGTGTACCGAGGTCTCCTCAAGATCGCGCCACACGCGCATGACTGCATTGCGAATATCGAATGTGATGCGCTGCTCCTCGATGAAGCGAGTCGTACGGATACGATTCCCGATATTCAGGTGAGAAATAACGATGTGACGATCGCGCACGAAGCGACGGTCGGAAAATTATCGGAAGAAGATTTGTTTTACCTGATGAGCCGCGGCATCGCGGAAGAGGAGGCGAGGGCAATGATTGTGAATGGTTTTATCGAACCGATCGTGAGGCTTTTGCCGCTTGAATACGCTGTTGAAATGAACAGATTAATTGAGTTGGAAATGGAAGGATCAGTTGGCTAAATGGCCTGTCGGCCGAAGCCACCGCATCAGCGGTGCGAAGGCTGAAGATGGAAGGGTCGGTCGGGTGATATGCTCATCCGCTATGCCTCATTTACGTCGTAACCGGCCATCTCACGCTGATAAGCCGTATGAAGGGATTTCGAGTGTCAGTGCTTACTTCACCAGTGGCTTTGCGCAGTCAGAATGCATCCGCGCTGAAGTGCAGGTGAATGCCATTCTTCGAGAAACCAGTGAGACCAGATTTGAAGCACAGGTAGTGCTGCTTGCCATGCTTCCGGCGATGGAAGGTAGGCCGATCAATGTTTCGAAGAAGCGAGTACGAGCTGCTATCGAGAAGATTCTTGCGTCGGAATAGCCATGGCGGTGCGTGATTGATATATTTATAAATATATAGTATAATATAACTCTATGAATAACACTCCAAAGACACAGTCTGAGACTTTGCAGCTCGATTCAACCGAAATCGTTCAGATGAAAACTGCGGTAAGTGGATACGCTGCCGTCGTTGCTAATCGCATTGTAAGAGGTGATAACCCTCAGACAAAAGCAGTGAGTGACGAGCGCCGACTGACGGCTGCCAAGCGCATTGCAGATGCCATCGTACGTCGTCCATATACTGATCGTGCCGCCATTGCCTTCGAGATTGAGTCGACACTGCGTCGTGAGTGGGAAACGGACTACGTTCCTGAACAATCTCTTCGTACCCAACTACCGAAAGATTCTCCATCGGCAGCACGCATTTTCGATAACTCGTTCCAGCGTATGCTGATGCTTGTTGGTGTGCTCCTCAGTGAGCCGAGGAAAGAAGCGAAGCCGGATACAGCTGCAACTCGTGAGGCTGTGCAGCAGGTCTTTGCTGACGGCGAGGGTATCTAAGTCATCATCGGAACATTGACATAAATCATAATCATGATATTTTAGTTATAGTGTTCTTTCAGAGCATCGGCTCATCTTGAGGCCGTGAGAAGACACAGGTCTTTTCGCACTCCCTCTTTCCGATGTTTCTCGAATGAAACGAGGTGCGTTATGCAACGTTCACAGTGGTTTCACGCTGACAGAGCTGGAGATATTCTTGGGCTTGATTATCGTGACGGGCTCCATAAACCCGTCAAAGAATTTGGAGACTTCCCACTCGTTCTCTATTACGGTGGCTGGACTCTCAAGGATTTGTACGAGAATCGAAAGACAAAACCGTTTTTGAATCCTCCGTATGGCTACTCATTTTATGAGACGCCTGAAGAGACTGGGTATTACGCTTTACGCACTGCTCCGCTGCAGACACATCTGACCTGGGATAAGCAAATCGCCATTCCTCCAAAAGACGGCTGGAAGCTTTGCCCAGCCCCCATTGCGGTGGTTGGAACGCTGCTCGTTCTCATGGATTCTCCCGATTCGTTTCTGGGAGGGAAGTTCGGTTCCTGCGCAGAAGATATGGGTAACGGTGGTCATCGTCCTGCACTGACTATTGAACGAAGTGTTCTCTACGTCCGAACGACCATGGAAGTGTATTCCGATGGTAAGACATTCCCCATGCTCCAACGCATCGAGTGCAAAAAAATCGGATGAGCCGCTGAGATTTCTCAGCAACATACCGGCCTAGCGCTTTCGCTCAGGTCGGTTTTTTTGATGTCACGTTTTTAGTTTTCGTCGTTTGGTTTCTCCTCATTCGCATCATTTTCCTCATCACGTTCCGGCATTTCTTGCTGCGGTTCTGGATCAGGGTTTACTGGAGCAACAGGCTCCACAGGCTGTACAGGCAGGGGATACTGACTCATGCCATAGGCACGCGCCCCCCGTACGATCGTCAGTTTTCGACGAACATCAGCAACGCGCTGCTGGAGGATTGGATCAATCATCACTGCGTGTTCCGCTGCGATGAAATCCAACGTTTCTGGTGCAACGTGGGCGAGTGCATCGTGCGTGAGCTGCTCCAATTGTTCAATCTTTTCTGCAGGCGTACTCAGCGTCAGCTCATCGCCTTTCTTTACTTCTTTTTTACTATCTACTTTTTTCTCTTTGCCGACTGTATTCCGATCATCGTCGGGACCGTCACCACCTGGGGTGCCGCCAGAAGGGGGAATGTAATTCCCTCCGCCTCCGCCTATGCCGCCGATTCCACCGATAGTCATCACGTCAGTATACCATTTTTTGTGTTTTTCTTCCATACTTCCGACGTGAAAAAATTGTCAGATGTCCGGCAGATTTCCGTCGCAGCAGGGGAGACTCCTGCAGTGCCCATCGAACTCATTTTGACGGGCTCTGAAACCCACGCCGAAGTCCGCATTGGGCGTAGAGCGAAGGCTACTATCTACGATGCGAGTACATCAGATGAGCACAGTGTGATGGTGACGCTCGAGGCGGAGAGCGAGCTTTTGTATGTGTCACTCAGTGCCGGCTCGGCTCGTACATTTCGTTCGACTGTTGCTGAGGGCGCATCCATTCACTGGCACTGCACCACCATCGGCAATGCCGCTCACGACCATTCGCTTATCTCTACCTGTACTGGACCGAATGCGAAGAGCGATATTGATTGGATCTTTGCGGTGCGCGGAAAAGAACGTCAGTCCGTCACCGTCCGCAATATTTTTGCGGCGAGAAACGGCGGCGGCGAGATCACACTGAAAGGAGTGGCACAGCAAAAAGCTCACGCAGTGTGTAACGGCATGATCGAAATTACAGAGGAGGGGACTGGGACGGACACGTATCTCACAGAAGACGTTCTCATGCTCGATGCCACAGCCAAAGTAGACGCGATTCCAGGGCTCGAGATCCGTACAAACGACGTCAAAGCCAGCCACAGCGCCACAGTGTCACGCGTGACGGCTGAAGACCTGTTCTATCTGCAGTCTCGTGGGATCGATGAAAAGACCGCACGCACGATGTTCGTGGACGGTTTCCTCTCTGATCTCACCCACTCGATGCCAGATGAGATGCTTCGTGATCGGGTGCTCAGCGTTCTGACGCTAGCTCTCTAGATCAACGCGGCGGTGCGTAGATGAATGTGACCTGAAAACCTTTGTCATCATTTTCCCGAGCTGGGATTTTGAGATTCACCTCGAATTCGTTTGGCTCATCTGTGGCCTTGAGTTCGACGAAATCTAGAAGCTGCGTGCCGCTGGGCAACTTGCAGGTGAGTGACTCATTATCGAGCTGTCCACGCACCAGCTCACGTTGATCAAGAATTTGCGAGACAATTGTTTCCCGAAGGTCGTTTGCAAATGTTGCCGAATACTCCCTCGCAGGGACAACACTGCCGTTGTCGAGATATTCCATCTGATCCATACAGATACTGTAAATCAGAGGAGCGTTATGTCAAATTTTGTCTGCACCCAAAATATGGCTACCACACGCCAAAATTCACCCCATCGTGTAGTAGAGAAAGTGTTAGGTTTGATCCGTCGCCCCGAAGGGCTGACGAGATCGATTCACGTATAGGGCTCTTGGCCCCGCAGAACTCAGCGTCCCATTCGAGAGACTGAGTTCTGAGGACCGAAGAGGGTGTTCCCTACTCAAAGTGTTGGCTATGTTGGTTCCCCGAAGGGATAACACCCCAGAGCATAGTTCCAGGTTATAAACTCCCTGGTAAGGAGATGTTCCATGCGCAGGTTCTCCTACACATACCTTGTTACGACTTAGTCCCAATCAGTAGCTTCACCGTGGTACCCCCTCTTGCGAGTAAAGGTCCTTCAGGTGCTTCTACCTTTCATGACTTGACGGGCGGTGAGTACAAGACCCAGGAACATATTCACCGTAACGTAGCTGATTTACGGTTACTAGCGATTCCAACTTCATGAAGTCGAGTTGCAGACTTCAATCCGAACTGAGACTGGCTTTCTCCGATTGGCTCCTCCTCGCGGATTCGCAACGGTTTGTACCAGCCATTGTAGCACGGGTGTTGCCCTAGGCATAAGGGCCACGCTGATTTGACGTCATCCCCACCTTCCTCCGCCTTGGAGGCGGCAGTCTCCCATGAAAAAACAACATAGGATGAGGGTTGCGCTCGTTCGCTGACTTAACAGTACACCTCAAGGCACGAGCTGACGACAACCGTGCAGCACCTGTCTTAGCGTTCCTTGCGGCACCCCTCCGTTTCTGGAGGGTTCGCTAGATGTCAAGCCTAGGTGAGGTTCTTCGCTTACTATCGAATTAAACCCCATGCTCCACCGCTTGTGTGGGTCCCCGTCTATTCCTTTGAGTTTTAGTCTTGCGACCGTACTTCCCAGGCGGCGAGCTTACCGCGTTAGCTAAGACACGGAAGGCAATTGAGAACCTCCCACATCGAGCTCGCATCGTTTAGGGCGTGGACTACGGGGGTATCTAATCCCCTTCGCTCCCCACGCTTTCGTCTCTCAGTGTCAGCAAGTAGCTAGCATCCTGCCTTCGCTTTTGGCGTTCTACCGCATATCTACGGATTTTACTCCTACATGCGGCATTCCAGATGCCTCTCTACTGCTCAACTTTAGTAGTTTCCACGACGCTCCCGGGGTTGAGCCCCGGACTTTTACCGCAGACTTACTAAAGAACCTACAGACGCTTTACGCCCAGTGATTCCGAGTAACGCTTGTATCCCCTGTATTACCGCGGCTGCTGGCACAGGGTTTGCCGATACTTTCTCCTGAGGTACCGTCAAAAATTTCGTCCCTCAGAACAGGTGTTTACGACCAGTTAAGGCCTTCATCCACCACGCGGCGTCGCTCCGTCAGACTTTCGTCCATTGCGGAAGATTCCTCACTGCTGCCTCCCGTAGGAGTATGGACCGTGTCGCAGTTCCATTCTGACTGGTCGTCCTCTCAGACCAGTTACCCGTCATTGCCTTGGTGAGCCGTTACCTCACCAACTAGCTGATAGGCCGCAGGCCCCTCCCGAACCGATAAATCTTTACCCTTTCGGGACTATCCGGTATTAGCCCGCCTTTCGGCGGGTTATCCCTGAGTTCGGGGCAGGTTCCAACGTGTTACGCAGCCGTTTGCTGTGCTTTTAAAGGCACTCAACTTGCATGTGTTAGGCGCGCCGCTAGCGTTCACTCTGAGCCAGGATCAAACTCTTCGAAAAGAAGATGTTCGTGTACTAAGTGTTTAGATTAGTACATGGCTTCTAAATACCGTTTTTTTGCAAAGGTGGTATGCCCTTTGTTTAATTCCAAAGGAAATAAATTGGACCTAATTTTCTCTACTACACGATGCTGTGAAGGAGCTTTGGCGCGTGTGAGGCGGAGGCTCCTTTTGAAAGGGAGACAAACAAGCCATTACGAATACATAGGCTTACTCACAGCCGGGCAATCTTAGGTGGCAGTTTATGTGGCGTCAAGCAGGATCGAACAAATTTTTTTGGCATCCTCTTTTTAGTCACGCTTGATCGCGAGCTCAGGTGTGAAAGCGTCGCCTGCTAGCCATTTGTGCATGTTTTGTCCTTCCACAAAGTATTCAGCGAGGAAGTAGTCGAGTTCGCTATCCACAAAAGAAACTGTCGCGGCTACATGTTGTTTTGCAGTCTTGCTATAAATGCAGATGCCCCTTGCTGGTTTCGTCAGACGTCGGATTCCTTTGATGTAGGGATACTTTGGATGCTCGTACGGCAGAATGTGCTCACGCGCTGTCACCTGCATTTTCCCATCCACTAATTCTAATGCTGCCGAGTTCACGCCAGATACAATGAATTCCACAGTGTCTTCATTGTCGATATCGCGAAGATCATTTTTGAGTGAGTATGTTATCGCTGGTTCTAGATCTGCTAGTAAGACCCAACCATATCCAGGTCGAGTGCGACCCGGCATGCGATACAGAATCCAGGCGCGCTTTGCTTCAGGGTCTATGTGTGTGACGCGTCCAGAGTTCGCGCCATCGTGTGTCACAGGATCAATGCCGACGGTTATTTTTTCCGCAAGAGCATACACATATTTCGGTGCGCCCTTTGCATCTCTCATGACACTCACTGCGTCTTCTTTCAAAGACTCAAAAAGCTCGATGTCCTGCACTGCAGGAGTGCTCTCCTTATTGTCTCCGAATGCATCATTAGTATTGGACTCGCTCATAGAATATTATTATAAATTATTAATATATTATGTCAATAATGCCATCCATGCCCTGAATGTGCCAATAATCCTTGACGGTGGTCCCAGACACCACGTAGAGTCCGCCAGCTTACTTCTTCCCTCTCCCGTATTCGCGGGACAGGTTTTACCCACGAACTGTATGCCTACGCTCAATCCGAGCAGTGAAGACGTGCGAGTCTACGAAATCGCCGTCATGCTCCAGCCCGACCTAGACCCACGCGGGGAATCCAAACTCCTTACCGAAGTGGAAGGACATTTTGCAGAAGCGAAAGCGATTACGCTTTTCAAGGATCCGTGGACGAAGCGCGGTCTTGCCTACAAGATCGGCGGTTTCGATGAAGCGAAGTTCGTCATTTACTACCTTGAGATCGATCCTGCACTTGTTCGTGAACTTGATAAGCAGCTTCGCCTCACGAAGGGAATTCTCCGTCACCTTGTTGTCATCCCACCAAAGGGATACGAGGCCGTGAGTTACGAGAACCGTTACCAGGACTGGCTCAAAAACCGCGTCACGCTCGCAGAGCAGAAGCAGAACAAGCGCGAGGAGAGACTGAAGCAGACTGTCACCGACACGGCCAAGCGTGCTGCGAAGCGCATCACGGAACAGAAGCCGAAGGAGGCTTCTAAGCCACTCGACTCTGGCGTTCTCTCTGACAAGCTCGACAAGCTGATCTCTGATGACGACTTGAAACTCTAATCCATCCGCCCTCCCCAAGCCTCCATGCCTAAGCCAAACAAGCCATTCAACCAGATGAAAGCGAAGCGCGTCGAAAAGAAAGTCTGCCCATTCGACCGTGCAGGAGTTGTCTATATGGACTACAAGGACTACCCAACGCTCAAGCCGTACATCGACTACTTCGGAAACATTCGTAAGCGTTACTACTCCGGTTTGTGCTTGAAGCACCAGAAGATGCTCAAGAACGCAGTCGAGCGCGCA
>JAYTPR010000128.1:0-4661 GCA_043747095.1 Candidatus Peribacterales bacterium | reverse complement strand
ATTGCACGGTCTTCATATTGAAACTCCGATAATGCTCGCGTTTCGGTTTGCCATTCACAAAGACGACCATACTTCCCACCGTCGCAGTACCGCCGAGGTGCGAGATGTCGTAGCCTTCTATCCTACGCGGAGGCGCAGGAAGTTTTACGAGTGTCGCAAGCTCCGTGAGCGCACCTTCAACGGTTTTGATCTCCGCTTCCCACGCGGCGAACTGTTGCTGTACTTTTTCTTCGGCGTTTCTTTCGGCCATCTCCAGAAGTTTTGATTTTTTACCGCGTTCAGGGACGATGAGACGCACGTTTTTTCCTCGTCTTTGACCCAACCACGTCGTCAATAATTCGGCTTCTGGAAGCGCTTCGCTAAGAATAATGACATCGGGAATGTCTTGCGTATCCTCATAATATTGCGGCAGAAATTGACCCATCGCATCTGCCGCGTTTTCCGCCTCACCTTTCAATGCGAATGCCATTTGTTCAATCACTTTTCCATCACGCTCGCGGAGTAACACGACCTGAATTTTTCCGTGACTCAAAGCGATACCAAATATGTCGGCATTTTCACCCGACGAATCAGACACAATCTGACGTTTTTCCAAATCTTCGATGAATTTCACGACATCACGCAGTCTCGCCGCGCGTTCAAATTTTTTAACGACGGCTGCCTGCTTCATTTGATCAACTGCGCTTTTTTTCACAGACTCCACATTGCCTCGGAAGAACCGTTCTACCACCGAGACTCTCTCACGGTAATCCTCTTTCGTAACCGCATTGATACAGAGCCCACAACACTTGCCGATTTGCTGATCTAGACACGGCGTTCCGGGCAGCTGCTTGCCGTCATTCAAGAGATCAAGAGACTTCTTGCAAGCGCGAAAATGAAGGATGGAATCCAGCATTTCAATAGTCTGATAGGTACTGCGTGCTCCAAGAAAAGGTCCGAAGTAACGAGCCTCGTCATCCTCCAATCTGCGCACGACATCAATGCGTGGATACTCTTCACGCGAAATGCGAACGTACACATATCCTTTATCATCTTTCAATAAGACGTTGTACTTCGGCTTCAGCTGCTTAATGAGATTGGACTCAAGAATGAATGCCTCAAGCTCGCTCGTAACAACCGTCACTTCAAAGTCTGCGATCTGTCGCACCATCATCTCCGTCCATGGCGAACGTTTCACACCGTCTTGCACATACGTCGTCATACGCTTCTTCAGGTTCTTCGCTTTGCCGACGTAGAGGATGTTTTTGTCTGCATCGAGCCAACGGTACACACCCGGTTCACCCGGTACTTTGGCCACCCTTCTACGGAGAACTGCCTGCCTAGTGTCTGGTTTTGGTGCCTTCACCCTCCTATCCTACCGTGAAGCACCGAGCCACTCCTATATACTTCGTTTGATGTCAGACATTCGCCCACTCATCTCGGCCATCGTACTCAACTACCGTTCGCCACGCGACACAGTGAAGTGTGTGCAAGCGCTGAAAGAGCAGACGATCGCGGACGCGATGGAAATTCTGGTCGTGGATAATCACTCTGATGATGAATCGATGGGGTTTATTCGAGCTCAACTTTCTGGACTGCCGGGAGTACGCATCATCGAGGAGCGCGACAA
Source organism: Candidatus Peribacterales bacterium (assembly GCA_043747095.1). GTDB lineage: Bacteria > Patescibacteriota > Gracilibacteria > Peribacterales > Peribacteraceae > JAGORY01. Next base: position 3,052 of record JAYTPR010000128.1, on the reverse strand, counting down.
CCTAGGATACGGACGCGGTAATAACGCGGCGGCGCATCTCGCACGTGGCGAGTATCTCCTCATTCTGAATCCCGATAACGTGCTGCCTCCCGATGGTGCAGAAAAAATGCTCGACGCACTCAAGACTGATCCGGATGCAGGAGTCGTAGGACCCGCACTTGTCTATCCTGATGGCTCGGTTCGCCCCTCAGCACGCACATTCCCAAGTCCGCGTGATCTTCTGTCGAAACGCCTATTTCCAGGCCCATGGCATGCGGCATATGAAGAAGAGAGGAAAAGACTGACATCAGCCCCTGCGGTGGATGTCGACTGGCTCGTGGGTGCATGCCTCCTGCTTCGCAGTGATCTCTATAAGGAGCTCGGTGGATTTGACGAACGTTTCTTCCTCTTCTTTGAGGACATTGATCTCTGCCGTCGCATTCACGCGCTAGGGAAAAAAGTGATCTATCTATCCTCATTACGGGTTCTTGATCGAAAAGGACGCCTGAGTGGAAGCAGCATCTTTTCGCTCTTTACGCGCAAAACAACGAGGATTCACCTCGCTAGTGCTTTAAAATACTTCGCAAAATGGGGTTTTACAGCTCCGAAGTACTCCCTACAACGAGGCAAGAGCGCTTGACCTAGGCTTAGACGGTCTCTACAGTACACCGGCTATGAAGAAGACTATTCCTCTTTCGGTGAGCACTCGCGACACTGCGCACAATGTCAAAGACATGCGCAAAGCTGGTGATGTGCCTGGCGTTATGTACGGCAACACGATGAAAAACACTGCTATTAAGTGCAACGCCAAGGAGCTCCATGGTGTGTACGTGAAAGCTGGTGAAAACACGCTCGTCGAAGTAGAGGTTGAAGGAAAGAAGGTTCCTTGCCTTATCCACGCTATCGCTTTTGATCCAGTCACGAGCGCATATGAGCACATCGACCTCTATGCGGTTGATATGACGAAGAAGGTTACAACGCGTGTTCCAGTCGTCTTCCAGGGTGAGTGTCCTGCTGTAAAAAACCACGGTGGCGTTCTCCTTACAGTACACGGTGAACTTGAGGTGACGTGTCTCCCATCCGACATTCCGGAGAGCTTCATCATTGATCTTACGGTTCTTGAGAACCTCCGCGACTCCGTCACGGTTGCCAAGCTCAAGGTTCCACAAGGTGTCGTCGTCACGCAGTCCCCTGAGACGGCTATCGTCATCGTCCAAGAGCCACGCAAAGAAGAAGTCATCGAAGTTGTTGCAGCTCCAGGCGCAGAAGGCGCAGCAGCTCCAGGCGCAGCTCCAGCAGCCGATGCCAAGGCAGGTGCTCCAGCAGCAGCCAAGGCTCCAGCCAAGAAATAAGGCTGATATCATCGGACTCTTTCAAAGAAGCCTCCGCTTTTTGGCAGAGGCAACTTCAGTTTTCAGCGATGATTCTTACTCCGTAATGCTCCTCTTTTTCTGACGAGCAGCCATGTGAGCTTTGGCTTTTCCGCTGTGCATCTCTTTGTACTTTGTGATCTGAGGTTCAAGCTTTTCGATACAGCTATCAAGAGCCTCAAGCGGCATGTATTTGCGGGACTCAACACGAAGCATTTTCTTCGGAAGATGAACCGTCACCATGACTTTGACTTGGTCGCGGTCTTTTTTCGTATCGCGCTTCTCAGCTTCGACACGAATGCTTGATCCTTCATCTTTCAGGAAACGGCAGTAGGTAGCCAGTTTTCCAATTTTCTTGGCGAGGAGAATGAGCTCTTCGTCGTTGTAGCGGACTCCTTTCTCAAAGTGTTCGACATGCATGATATTGATGCGGAAAATGGTAGACGCACCGTACCAGAGCGCCCGTTTGGGGGCATCTTCCAAAAAATGGTGTTTTAAGGTATAATACTTAACGAAAACACACATTCACTCCATGGACCTCCAGACACTCTCTGGCAAAGTGCGGCTCAGCCGTTTGCTCTCGGAATCCGAACGCGAATATTGGGTGACCAATCTCGCGACGATGTCGGACGAGCAGCTCCTCAAGCTAGAGGGAATTTTGCAGGAAGCACAGGAGCTTGCATGGAACACGTCCATGCAGACGTACATCTCCATCGCAAACAAAGCGACTGCGGCACTCGCCGCGTAATTTCCCCATTTTTGTATGGCTGAAAACACACCAAATGAAACGCCGCGAGGAACTCCCGAAGTGCGCGAAGTCGCGCGCACTCCCCAGGAGGAGCGTCTCAAGCTCAAAGAGCTCGTGGAGCAGGGGCAGTTCAACAAAGTCGTCGACTCGCTCATGAAAGAAGCTGTTTCGAAGAAAGACATTCCGACGGAAAGGGTTGATGCTTTCGTGAAATCGCTCGATGTGGACCAGTCCGCGGCTTTCCAGAGATTCTTGGAAGGCAAGCCTGCCGATCCGCGTATGGCATCACTCGCTGAAAAAATCAGAGATCTGAAAGCAGGGATCTCTACTGACGTTCCGGCGACAGCCGAAGCACCGTCTGGGCTCTCTGAACCTGCACAGAAGGTCATTGCAATGCTCGATAAGGGCATCGAACGCCTGACAGCTGGCGGAAAGCTGAACCAGATTGCCGCAAAGATCGGATTCAAGGGCGAGATCGGACCTGCACAGCTCGACTTTGTGAAAAACTTTTTCCTCGGTTATGCCGCAAAGCTCTTTGAGGGTGTGACTGGATCACTCCGAAAAGTGAATCCAACGGTTGATATTTCCAAGGTACTCAATCTTCCTCTCGAACTTAGACTCATGAATATCAAAGACCCCGTTCAGAAAGCCAAGTACAAGGCTGCGTATCTGAAACGTGCGAAGGAATCGACAGGCGTCTTCATCGCACCGACGCTCGATGAAGCGCTCAATCCGCAGGCTGCCGCTCCAGCACAACCTGCAGCCAAGCCTGCTGACACTGCGCCAGTAGCACCTACGAGCGGAGAAAAAGTAGAAGCCAAGCGCAGCGTGAAACTCGGAGACGGAACAATCTTCGACCTTGAACGTGGAAGCGATAAGAAAACTATCGTTACCGCAGCAGGTAGCAAAACCGAAGTGAAAGTAGCAGGCGGCGAAACACTCGATGTGCTGGCTG
>JAYTPR010000127.1:0-4721 GCA_043747095.1 Candidatus Peribacterales bacterium | reverse complement strand
CCGCTTCGCCTTCACGCCGCTGCTGCCGATGATGCTGGCCGACGGCGTGGTGGACTTGCCTGGCGCCAGCTGGCTGGCCAGTGCCAACTACCTGGGCTATCTGGTCGGTGCGTTGCTGTGTACTTTTCAGCCGCTGATCTGGTCACGCTTTAAAACCTGGCCGCCTGTGCTGTCCACCACCTGGCTGCGTGGTGGTCTGGTTCAAGCACACGAGCGCGGACTTTCCGTGTCAGCCGTAGAGAAGGCCAGAGAGCAATTCGGTTTTAATGAAATTACAGCAAAGAAAGAGCCGCTGTGGAAAGTTTTCATCTCGCAGTTTCAAGACGTGATGGTGTACATCTTGCTTGGTGCTGTTGCCGTGTCGGTCTTAGTGCCTCTTCTACACGCGGGAACAGTCGAGCGCCACGAACTTTTGAATGCAGGAATCATTCTTGCCATCGTCATCATCAATGCAGTGCTAGGCTTTGCTCAGGAGTGGAGAGCCGAAAATGCCATCGCGCTTTTAAAAAAACTGAGCGCACCTCATGTGAAAGTCAGGCGTGACGGTGTGACGATTCTTATTCCAGGACGCGAACTTGTCCCAGGCGACCTCATGCTTGTGGAGGCAGGAGACAGAATCAGCGCTGATGCTCGTGTGATTGCTTCGTCGTCTGCAGAGGCAGATGAATCCAGTCTCACTGGCGAGTCAGTTCCCGCTGCGAAGCGTGCGGAGAAGTCGATTGAGAAAAAATTCGAGTTCAGCAACGGCATGCTCTATTCCGGGACACTGATGACCCGTGGCTCTGCCGAAGCAGTTGTTTTGCACACCGGACTTCAGACCGAGATCGGAAAGATTACGGCGATGGTCATGGAACTGAAGCCGCCACCAACACCGCTCCAGCTTGAACTGAAGCGCACCGGTGAGCGCATTGGAATTCTCGTCCTCGTCCTCTGTGTGGTCATTTTCGTCATCGGTCTTGCTCAGGGCATGGAACCGGTCGAACTCTTCTTTACGGCAGTCAGCCTTGCCGTCGCTGCAGTGCCAGAAGGCCTGCCAGCTATTGTCACTATTTGTCTCGCGATCGGAGTCCAGCGCATGATCAAGAGCAATGCGCTCATCCGCAGACTTGATGCAGTGGAAACGCTAGGCAACGTCACGGTGATCTGCGCTGACAAGACGGGAACGATGACCGAGAACCGCATGAGCGTCACGGATGTGTGGCTTGCACCAGGACGAGATGACATCGAACTCGCACAGGCTGCAGCATCGTGTAACCGCGCAGAGCTTCCCGACATCGGAGATCCAACGGAGATCGCTCTTCTGAAGCATGCAGACGGTGTGTCTGCAGAACGATTGCCGATCGACGAAGAAGACGTGCCTTTCACCTCAGAGGCGAAGTACATGGTCACAACTCACATTCGTGACGGAAAAAAAGTGAAGTTCTATAAAGGTGCTCCGGAAGTCATCGCAAAATTTGTGTCGGATGCAGAGGCAAAAGACATCAGGGAAAACAGTGACGAGTACTCGAAAAAGGGCTTGCGAGTTCTTGCGGTGCTTTCCGATAACGGTGATGGTCTGAAGTCCGTTGGACTTCTCGCCATGATGGACCCGCCTCGTCAGGGAGTACGCGAATCCATCGCACTCGCTGAGAAGGCTGGTATTCGCACCATCATGATCACCGGTGATCATCCGGCAACTGCTTTGACCGTTGCCAAAAACGTCGGTATTAAGTCTGCCGGTGTCGTCATCGGTACCGAGCTTGAGGACATGGATATGGATCAACTGAAACACACACTTCGCTCCGTATCGGTTTTTGCACGTGTGCAGCCCGCTCACAAAGTTCTCATTTTGCAGGCGCTCCAAGAAATGGGGGAAATCGTATCCATGAGCGGAGACGGTGTGAATGATGCCCCTGCTCTCAAAAAAGCACACGTTGGTATCGGCATGGGGTTCCGGGGTACGGACATCGCTCGTGAAGCTGCAGCCATGGTTCTCACTGATGACAACTATTCGACCATTGTCGCAGCCATTGCAGAGGGAAGGCGTATTTACGACAACATCAAGAAGTTCGTCATTTTCCTTGTTCGCTGCAACCTCGGAGAAGTTCTCATCATTGCAGGCGCCATGCTTATTGGCTTACCTCTACCACTTCTACCACTTCATATTTTGTGGATCAACTTGGTCACCGATAGTTTCCCAGCTCTCGCACTCGCTGCAGAGCCAGCGGAGAAGGGGATTATGAATCGCCCTCCACGTGGTCAGCATGAAGGTATTTTTACCGGTGAGTGGTTCCTCCTCACGACTGCAGGTGTGCTGAGTATGGTGCTGGCACTCGGCATCTTTGCTCTCTCCCTATACGAGTTCCCCGATGACGTCATCCTTGCGCGTTCCGCAGCGCTGACGACCTGCATCATCTTCCAGTTGCTTCTGGCTCTTTCCACTCGCACTAAGAATTCGGTCTTCAAACAATCATTGTTTGGAAATCCGTGGCTTGTTATTGCGGTCACCACATCACTTCTTGCGCAGGTCGCTCTTCTGATGACGCCGCTTGCATCACTCTTTGGCGTGAAGCCAATTCCAGTCTTACTATGGGAAGAAATCCTTGGAGCAACGTTCGTCGGTTTTATGATCTTCGAAATTTTCAAGACCATCAAAAACTCTCGCGACAAAAAAGTTTCGTAACGTCAACGTTGCCACAGAAGATGCATCAGAGGTGGTGTGTCTTTTGTGCTATTGGCGGAGAGGGAGGGATTCGAACCCTCGAGGCCTTTCGGCCTGCCACGTTAGCAGTGTGGTGCCTTCAGCCACTCGGCCACCTCTCCGTGCGGCCAAGTATAGCGCTCTGATGAAGTCTGCTCCACGCCTATTTCAGAGCAATCTTCTGTTTCAGGGTTTCGTAGGTCACGGGGGTATCTCCAAAGCCTGCAATCGTGATGACGTCGAGCGTGCGGCCGTTACCCTCAAATGTCGCCTCAATGTTGTCGAGAATCATTTGTGAAACGAGGATGCATCCCATGCTGCGGTATCTGTCCTGGCCTGCAAGCATCATTTCAATCGAGCGGTGGGTATGGATACCGTACGCAGTTCTTTCATCTTCATCGAACAGTCGTAGAAAGAGGCCTTGTGCACCAAATGTCGTACGGTCACCTTTCACTTCTTTATCGAGAACTGTCCAGCTTCGGTTTGGTGTCTTGGCGTTGTAGGTTCTGCCGATATACCGAACAACACGGCGTTGACCAGTGGCAACCGGGAACTGGGTATAACCGCCATCACGATGCACAAGATAACCAACGTTCATCTCGGTATCCACGACCATCGTGTCGCCAACCATTGTTTGCCAGTCAGAAAACTTCGTCGGAGCAATTTCAGATGGCATAAGGCTGAAAGCTTGTGCCTGTGAAGGCATAAAAGTGGCAAACACCAGGAAAGCCAAGAGCCGGAGCAGGGGGAGTTTTGTCGACAAAGGATGGATATTGTAACAGCAAATTTAAATGTGTCAATATAAGCCTAGAAGCCTGTTTCAAGCCATTTTGCTATAGTGCAGACGACCTCTATGAAAACAGACCCAAGCCCCCCGAAAGGACGTCGTATCGGCGTTGTCAGCTATGACTATGACCCACCAATCGGAGGGCTTGGCGTCCTTGTACGAACGTACGTCGAGGAAATGAGAAAGCTGTATCCAGAGGACACGTATACCGTTGTCTCACCATCACAACATGCTGATGAGTTTGGTTCTGAGCTTGGTCGGACTAGGTACCGAAAGTCCGGCGGCTGCCCTCTTTTTTCCATTGCACTTTTTTTCTCACTCGCAGGAATCGTTCGAAAGCATAATTTTGATCTTGTTCATGTGCATTCCGGTTCCGGAGGCGTTTTCTTCTTACGAAAGCCTCCATGCAAACTTGTTGTGACGTCGCACCATACCTACAGGCAAGAGGCAGACCTTGTGTTTGCAAAGTCCCCACTCAAAAAAATCTGGAAACTCTTCATGGCTCTTTTTGAGTCACGGACATATCACTTGGCTGATGCGATTGTCTGCGTGTCAAAAGACACAGCAGATGAAATCATTACTCAGTACGGTGTGCCTGCAGCTCGAGTATGTGTCGTCGAAAACCCTGTCAAAGTAGCGTCTGCTGACACGCTGAGAAGTTTGCCGAAAAATCCAAATACCGTTCTTTTCGTCGGCAGGTTGGAAGCCAGAAAAGGAGTGTTACTTCTTCTAAAGGCATTCCAACTACTCAAGAAAGAAGTGCCGACAGCAAAACTCCGCCTCGTCGGATTCAACCTTCTTGGTTCACGACTCCAGTCCATCATTGAATCACGCGGACTCAAGGATTCGGTGACCTCGCTTGGCTACGTGCATGATCCGTATCGATTTCGTGAGACTGCGGAAGCAACGGTCATGGTGGTGCCTTCAACGCTCGAAGGATTCGGACTTGTTGCAGCTGAGGCCATGGTTCTCGGTACCTGCGTCATCGCAAGTGATGCTCCAGGGCTTCGGTCTATTATTTCGAATGGCCGCACAGGAGTCACATTTCCGGTTGGCGATGCCAAGTCATGCGCACAGGCCATGAAAATGGTGCTGCAGGATGCAGAGTTCCGTCAGAAAATTGTTAGCGCAGCACTTCTGGAAGCTCCGATACGATTTAATGTTGAAAAGAGATCGAGGGACATCAGCGATGTGTATTCGCGAGTTCACGCCGTGCATGAACACGCCGTAGGTCATTCCCTCGGCGCGGACGGC
>JAYTPR010000126.1:0-1512 GCA_043747095.1 Candidatus Peribacterales bacterium | reverse complement strand
ACTCCTTCGCGCAATTCATTTCCCGCACTCGCTTGGCCTTCTGTACTCCGCTATCACGTACTACCTAGGGTTTAAGGTCAATAGCGCCGAGTACAAGGTGATGGGACTCGCTCCGTACGGCGAACCGAAGTACATGAAGGAGATGAAGACTCTCATCCACGTCAAAGATGACGGTAGTTTTGAGCTCGATATGTCCTACTTCACATACGAGTACGGACTGACGATGACAGGAAGCAAAATCGAGAAGCTTTTTGGTCATCCAACACGCAAGGGTGAAGCAAAGTTAGAACAATTTCACAAAGACGTCGCTGCCTCACTCCAGCAAATCACGGAAGAAGTGATGCTGAAGATCGCAACCGAAGCGAAAAGACTCACCGGATCAAAATATCTGTGTCTTGCCGGAGGAGTGGCTCTCAACTGTGTAGCGAACGGCAAGATTCTGCGCGCAAAACTATTCGATGACATCTTCATTCAGCCTGCAGCAGGAGACGCCGGAGGCGCTCTGGGAGCGGCTTTAGCCGTGTGGCATAAAAAATACGGCGGCGAGAGACTGCCGCGACTCGGTAACGTGTATCTCGGCAACGAATATTCGGAATCTGAGATCGAAACATTCCTCAAACAGGAGAATCTCCCATTCGAAAAACTGACCAAAGAAGGTGTCATTGAAAAAACCGCCGGTCTTCTGACAGGCGAGAACGTCATCGGTTGGTTCCAGGGAAGAATGGAGTACGGACCTCGCTCACTGGGTAACCGCAGCATCATTGCCGATGCACGAAATAAGGAGAACTGGCAGAAAGTGAACCTAAAAATAAAATTCCGCGAGTCGTTTCGTCCATTTGCACCAACCGTGCTCGAAGAAAAAGCAAAAGAGTACTTCGACCTCGACCGCGAGAGCCCATACATGCTGCTTGTGGCTGACGTGCATCAGGCAAAGCGTCAGGAAATTCCGGCTGTGACACATGTCGACGGCTCAGCACGTATTCAGACCATCCGCGCGGATCAAAATCCGACCTACCATGCGCTCTTGTCCGCATTTCACAAACAGACCGGCTGCGGCGTCATCATCAACACATCGTTCAACGTCCGCGGTGAACCGATTGTGGAGTCACCGAAGGATGCGCTCAACTGTTTTCTGAATACGGATATGGATTATCTGGTGCTAGGCACCTGTTTACTCGAGAAAACAAAGATGCCAAAGGACCGTCTAAAGGGTCGGGAGCAGTATCTACAGAGCTTTCAGCTAGATTAGGCCAAAAACGTCTATACTAGAGCTTGTATGTGCGGCATCGCAGGCTTCATCGGCGAAGATCGCGTCAAAATCGAACGGATGACGCAGTGCCTTGTGCATCGCGGCCCAGACGGTAACGCAGTGTGGACAGGTAATGGCGCCTCTCTCGGACAGGCGCGTCTTGCGATCCTAGATCCTACCCCCGCCGGCGCTCAGCCGATGTGGAATGATGCAAAAACTATCGTCATCACCTATAACGGTGAGATTTTTAATTACCGCAGACT
>JAYTPR010000125.1:0-2159 GCA_043747095.1 Candidatus Peribacterales bacterium | reverse complement strand
ACCTGCTTCGTGGCCTCAGTTCCGCGGAGGGTCGCCATCTCATGGGACAAGCGAACCAAGCCGTGCGATGTATTTTTGCCAAACGGAATACCACCCATGTACGGATTCACCGGCAAGAAGAAATGCAGATACTCCTCGGGAAGGAGGAAGAGCTGCTCTTTCATCTCAAACAAAAGATCACCTTCGCGCAAAAACGAGGTACCGAACCAATCCTCCAGTCTTGCGGCAACGTTGTTGCGACGGGAAGCAGGAAGCAGTGACCAGCGGTGCGGCTCCAAGTCTTTCTTTATCTGCCTGTCTTTTGTCGGCGCACTCTTTTGGATGGCAACCGAAAAGAAACCTTCCGTATCAAGCGTCTGCGGCCAGAGGCGGATCATCGGTTCTGCTTTGCTGCGACCAAGCGACGACTGTACTTTCGCAGAATCTTCCAGCGGACGACCAAAGTCTGACTTCAGGATGTCAGCCGGATTGAGGATGGAAAGTTGACCTGGGTATTTTGCGAGAATAGAGAGAACAACATCTTCATTTTCTTCCGGTGTCAGCGTGCACGTGGAATACACGATACGACCACCGACTTTGCATGCGTGTACTGCAGACTCCAAAAGCTCGCGCTGAAGTCTCGCCATCTTTCCGATGTTATCCATAGAACAATAGTTCAGTGCGTCACTGTCTTTGCGCGCTGTCCCCTGCGCAGTACACGGTGCGTCACAGAGCACGCGGTCAAACACTTCCGTCATGTTGCCCGCAAACCACTGACCTACTTTGCGCGTGACTGTCGCATTTGTGACACCGCAACGCTGAAGGTTTGTCAGAAGCGACCAAATTCTTTTTTCCTGTACGTCGTTTGCGATGAGCACTCCCCTCCCCTGCATCTTGGCAGCGATCTGTGTGGTCTTACTACCGGGTGCTGCGGACATGTCGAGTACGCGATCCCCTGGTTTGGGATCAAGCAGTGCAACCGGCAGCATGGACGCTGCCTCCTGCAAATAAAAGCCACCCATCAGGTGCATGAAGTCTTTTCCGAGCGCTTCCTCGCGATCGACGCGATCAATAAAAAAACCTTCTTCGCACCACGGCACCGGTTCCAGTATCCAGTTCTTGGACTTTCCCCACGCCAGCATGTCGGATACGGAACACTTGAGTGTATTCACGCGGAGAGACTTGCGGAGCGGTTTGAGCGTCCACTCGTTCAAAGCTGCAAGATCCGTCAAAGCCGAGTATCGGTCGAAAGCAGGAAACATTGCACGAAGGGTAGAGGAAAGACCGCCTGAAGCGAAACGGGTGCCCAAGGAAATTGACTTTTCCAGATAAATGTTTATGATAGATTAAGAGATTTATGTCAAGTATGGCGATCAACGCTCTACGCATCCCCGGCATTCAGGACACTCCCGATGACTGGGGGGATTTTTCCCATGAACTTGATGGTGTCATGAGAATCGATAGATCACTCGGAAACGTAAACCCGACAGGACTCAGTCGTGATGAGTGGATGGGGAAAATGCTCTCACAAGAAGCAGGTGTTTTGGATCAAGGTCGCTACGATGTTTTGATGGCGCACTCGTTTGGAACGCACCGCGCCATCGGGCTCGCGCAACAGATGACCTCCATCAAAGCTGCTGTTCTCATGAACCCTCCGCGTAACGACATCGCGGAACGTGCCGCACTTCGAACAGCCGAGACGCGCAGTACGTGGTCTCGCAGAGAACCAGTGACCACGATGGAAAATCTTCTGTGGGACGTATCACTTGATATGAACGACCAAACGTTCGCGGATTTTGCGAGGCGCCATGAAGAGGTCAGTGGATCAAGGACTGAACGGAAAAAACTCTCGGCCTTATTCGATTACCTCAAAAGCAGCACACCGTTTGGACGCCGTTTGGAAGAATATAGAGGTACTATCCCGCTTCTTGTCCTTCAATCTTCCGACGACCCATGGCGGATCGACAATTTGTGTGAATCAAAATCCGTGAGAATCGTTGAGTTGCAGCGCAAGATGCACTATCCGCACGTCAGTGATCCTCAGACGACAGCGGGCATCATCCGTGACTGGCTGCAGGAAATAGGTGTGCTCACCACACAGTTCCAACCTCCGCCATACGTGGATAGTGAGCAGCAGACTACGAACGCCACGTCGCTGGTTTTGTGATGTCGTCCCGAGT
>JAYTPR010000124.1:0-3229 GCA_043747095.1 Candidatus Peribacterales bacterium | reverse complement strand
GGAAGGGATACGGAGAAAGCTCCGTGTCGCAGGAGACAAGTGTAGCAAGTCGTTTTTCTTTGATGCTAGCGACAAACGAGGCTCTGTCTTGCTTTTGGTGTCTTTTATTTCTTTTCATGTAATAGCAAAGGAGCCTCAAAAGAGGCTCTTAGAATGCGTTTTTTGTGATTATCGCGTGACAGAGATGACGGCGCCTTGTTCAGCGAACGGTGCTGCGACTGTGACGCGATTACCAAGTTTCACGATCGTATATTTTGTCGACACAGATGTAGCGACCTGCGGGTCAGTAGGAACATTGACGACGTATGCGCCCGTGAGCACATTCAAATTGATAAGACCTGTGCAGTTCACACTGATGCCACTGCGGCAAATTTCCGTGTTGGTGGTGGTAATGGTCGATGGGAGGTTGCCGTCGTTATCGATGGAAAATTGGTACACAGCATTCAAGATCGTGTTCACGTCAGCGCGGCGCTGAGCGTTGCGTGCATCACCGAGCTGCTTCGTCGGGTTGATGGCGACGATAACGATGGAGGAGAGGATGGCGATGATGCCGATGACAAGCAGAAGTTCGATGAGCGTGAAGCCATGCTTGAGTGAAGGCAATGACATGAAATGTGGAAGAAAAAGATTGGTACGGACAAAGCTCCGTGTCGCAGGAGAATACTGTACCAAATGGCGTTCCTTACGGCTTGTTATGATTTCAGATCGGCTTGATTTTTTGACAATTCAGACGACGTATAGCCTTCAAAATCAGCATGCGATTGCCGTATTAGATTGCACACATGTTCCGTTATCGCAGTGATACCAAATGTACGCATTACTCGTACACACCGGAGCAGTGCAAGTGCCGCAGCCTCCCGCCTCGCTTTGGTCATCCGGGAAAAGTGTGACCGTTGCGCCGAACGTACGTGTGTACGGCATAGGCACGACGGTTGGAATCGTGATCGTTAGGTCAAATGAGTAAGCCACGTTTGCATCGGCGACGTTGCGGAAAGCAATGTTGCTGATGGTTACGCGTGATGTCAGGAGTCCGGACGTCGATGTTTTTTGTACGTTCAGAAAATTACCGTCAGCGTTGCGCGCAAAAATAGTCGGATATTCGCTATTGCCCGCCATCTGCAGTGTCAGGATTGACCCTGTCGTATTGGTGAGGGGCGTCAGGATTTTTTCAGCGCGACGGATATTTTTTGTCATGCTTTCCAGGAGCGACGTTCCCGTTTGCTCTAGTTCCGCAACGGAACGCTGACGGATGCGAGCTTCCTGTGTGGCGATGTACACGGCCACGATGGTTCCGCTCATGATGGAGAGGATGCAGAAGAACAGGATTGATTCCACAAGCGTAAAGCCTTCGCGCATGCGGTCAATGTTCATTCGCAAAGGGAGAAGACAGCAACTTCTTGCCACGAATAAATTTTCGTCTGGGGGAGTACCTGATTGATCACGACCTCAAGGCGGCGTACGGAGTCGCCTACTTTTCCCTCTGCGCAGAGAACCCGGTTATTGTTTCCAATACCTCCGACGGACAATATCTCGCATTGGTCAGTGCCGATGGTGATGAATTCACTCCCTGCGTACGAGGGTGACTGACGAAGCTTCATGAGCCCGTATTCTGCGCAGGCTTGAGCGTTCGCGAGCGATTGATTGGCTTGTAGAACCGCGAAACTGACCTGATTTGCTGAAATGCCGAGAATCATGAGCGACGATAAAATGGCTGATGCGATGGCGCCAATCACAAGAATAGTGATGAGCAAAATGTAGCCGCTCTGTGTGGACTTGATCATCCTGGTGCGAAGACGAAGAGAGCCGAGGAGGAGATTGCGAAGAGTCTATCTGTCTGCCAGTTGTAAAATAGTCCGCGGATTGTTGCGTTTGCATCGTACGTCCTTACTGTCGGAGCTGCGCCCTGTGCAAATTTTACAAGATCCAGCACAAGAAGTTCCGTATCATTTTTGCTGTTGCCGATGAATGCATATTTGCTGCCGAAGATGGTGGCAATCGCGCGAACATCTCCACCGATTTCCAGTGTCCACGGTCCAGGCGGCGGGCTCGGTACGGGGGAGAGGCCAATGTCATACAGAGTCAGTTCGTCGATGGTGGAGCCACTAACACGGCCGATAAGTGAAGAAGTCCCGGTTGTTGCCATCACATTGCCGTCTTGAACATCTGTCATGTCGATGCCGACACCAGGAGCGAACACCATATTTTCCGGATCGAAAATGTCCACCACCTGGAACTCGCCGACGTTGTACGAGTTTGCGAGATAGGCGTAACCGTCCTGAAGAGCGAGGCCGAGCACACTGCCGCTCACTGAGAGCGAGCTTAAGAGTGTCATCGATCCAGTTCCGTTCCATTGAAGCGCCGTTAATTGGTTATTTGGGGCATCGAGGAGCGATCCTACAAATACGTGCGAGCCGTATACCGCAATGGTTCTCGCTTTGCCGCTTCCAGGAAGGTCGTAGCTATTCATGAGGTTGCCAACCGTTACGCTTGTCGGATTCGTAATGTCGTAGACTTGTACCTCATTCGTTGGATTGTCGGTCGCGATGTACAGCAGATCGTCGACTGCGGTGATGCCGTATGCCGACGCACCAAGATCAAAAGAGCTTGCGACTTGTACGGGGCTTGCGGGGTTTGAAATATCAAAAATGTACAAACCCTTACCTCCCGATGTCTGCGTACTTGTGATGAATGCATAGGTGCCGCTTACAGTAATGCTTTGCAAATCGGGTGTGCCTGAAACAGTGCTGAGCGCAATTCTTGTCATGGTCGCCCAGTTACCGACGGTGGCGATCTTTTTCCAGTTCGTCAGTTGCGTTGTCATCAAGAGCGAACCAGAACGTGTGTTTGAAAAATTCCAGTGCACATTCGATGCGACCTCCATCCAATCCGTACCTTTCGACGTCACGGTGACCCACGAGGTGTAGCCCTTATTTTTCACAAGTGACCCAGACCAACTCCATCCACTCGCATTGAGCTTGAGCCCGTGTGTACCTGTGGTGACCGATGCAAAGTCGACGGCGCGCATTTGTCGAACTGCCTCAAGCTGTTGCTCGGCGAGGAACGCTGCACGAGTTCGATCTCCCGCAACGAGAGTTGTGCGTTCGCCAAGGACGAGTGTCAGTCCGATGCCACCAAGGAAAAGAGCAAAGACACCAATGGCGATGATTGCCTCGAGAAGAAGGCTCCCTTTGCGCGACCGTAAAGAGGGCGGCGTACTTGCCACCCTCTT
>JAYTPR010000123.1:0-4784 GCA_043747095.1 Candidatus Peribacterales bacterium | reverse complement strand
CCACTAGGGTTCGCTGGGTTCATGGTGATCGACGCAGAGTTCATCACTCCCTCTGCGCTTTTCATGACCGTTGCAGTACCGAGAATGCTATCTGCATGCACTCCTGCAAATTCGATCGTGCTCTGTGCAATGGGGGATGACACCTGAAACAGAACGTTTGGCCCCGAGAGATGGGCGATGTGCAGCTTTGGCACTGGCTCGGTCTCGATGCCCTCTGGGAGCATGTTTTTCTTTACAGGTTGTGCGATGGCAGAAAAATGGGAAAAGCCTCCACGGTTACCAACGAACGTGATTTCTGAAATAGGAACCTGCATTTCTTTATCCGCATACAGTTTCCATACTTTTGTCTGCGATCCGTATGGATTGTCCATTATGTCTGTCAGGTAGTTATTGAAAATTCTGAGGTCATTCGCACCTCCCTGATGCACAGTTTTGATCACACCCCAACGACCGGTGTCGAGATACGTTTCATCAAATGGGGCAGTGATACGGATACCGCGAACACCTTGATCTCCAATGGTTTCCATTGTCACACCGACAGGTGCCAACACCTCTTCCAGCCCTTCTTGCTGCGCTAAAGCCAGCTCATCCGCAGTTCCGTTTGCGTTCGTATCTGTCACCGTGGGTTCAATGTAATCTTTGACGTTCTGCGTCTTGGCTGTTGCGACCGTAATCGATTTGATACTCATTGTTCCGCCTTGCTGTCCTGCATCGAGGAGGCTGATCTCTCTCGCTCCAATATCAACAGAATTTGAGAGTGCAAAATCTTTAATCCGACCCCCTTCTCGTACATAGTCACCATTTGCTTGTACCCGGAGAAAGCCCTGCGTTGCAGCATCTTTTTGTAGTTCTGCAGTGAGAACCTTCACTGGGCCGGCATCAAATTTGATCCAAAAACCGGTGCCACCGAGTGGCTGCTGCACGGCTGAGATGCCTTTGCTATCAACCCTCGTTCCTCCCTGGAACCACATGGTGACCTGTCCCAAGCCCTCAATAGTCGTTGTCCATTTCTCGGGATAGACGCCGGGTTTCATCGTACTAAAATCGATCTTCTTTGTTTCAGTGATTATTTCTTGTACCTGACGCGTCACCGTGTTTCCCACCGTAATCGACTTCAAATTCACCCTACCGCCATTCTGTCCGCCATCAATTCTGTCGATGAGCGCACCTTGAAAATCAAGAGTTGGGGCGAAATCAAAATTCTTGATGCTGCCATTTTCGCGAACATAATCATTATCTTTCACAATTCGCACAAAGCCCTGTGTTGCAGCTTCTTTTTCTAATTCCGCTGACAACACTTTTGCAGGAGCATTATCAAATCGGAACCAAAAACCTGTGCCAACGAGTGGCTGCTGCACGGCTGAGATGCCTTTGCTATCAACCCTCGTTCCTCCCTGGAACCACATGGTGACCTGTCCCAAACCTTCAATAGTCGTAGTCCATTTCTCGGGATACACGCCGTGAGCAAGCGTACTAAAATCAATCTTCTTGGCTTCTGTCAGCGTTTCCTGCTGCAGCACATAGGCTCCATTCGTATCGATCATCCGGATCTCCGCAGGAGTTCCCGACATCAGCATGCGTGTTTCCAAATTTTGTATCCCACCGAGGGACCTACTAGTCCGTGGTCGACGACTTGGTTCACCGAATCCAAATAAAGCTTTCAGTGTCGTTACTGTTTTTTTCATCATGCTCTCCGCTTGCGTCTGGATGTCATGTCGTCCTGCTCTCTCGTGATGCTGGCTTACATCAATTTGTCGAACACGTTCTGTGGGGATCGTGATGGTTTCACTATGTCCAAACACATCGTCGATCGATTGCTGATCACCATGACCGAGCTCACTCTGACTGCCCCTCTTTGTGGGGATAATGACGGTCTCAATGTTGCCAAAAATCGAGTCTGCTGTTGCAGGATCGATCTCTGTGCGGGGAGCGTCTTGTCTCATGGTGATGAGGGGGAAAGTGACGATCACATTTCACGCCTCATTGGTTTCACCAGGCAGATCAGTTCCATCATGCCTTTCTACGAACATCGACTTTTTGGCTTATGGAAGCGTTCATACGCGTTCTTATACTCCAAAGAACAGCCGCTTTTCATCGTCCGTGAACGAATTTGACAAAATCTACATATATTGGACTATAACACCCTCTAGCATCCTCAAAACGGCGTTTTTATGCTACAATACTAAGATTTCCCGTACGCATAAGAGGAAACGCGTACGCGTGAAAAAAATAACCCACACAAACATGAATCAGGATCACACGACATCGAACAAGAAAAATCATCACGTCATCGTTGCGATAATCGTCGTGTTCATCGTGATCGCACTTGCACTTATGCAGTCACTCGTTGGTGCTGCGGGAAACTTTATGACACGCAAAGATCTAGCAGTTAGTGTTGTCACGAACACTCAGTCTTCCGCTTCGTCCGCAGTTGCATCGTCTGCTGCGTCTGACTCTGTGACGGTACTTTCTGAAGCTACAACTCGCGTTGCAGGATTCTTCGGTACGAATGTCGGTGTGTCTTCGTCTGCATCGGCTGTGAAGTCAGTGACTCCGGTGAAGATCGTCACAAAGCCACTCTCAAAAGCTATCACGCTGAGAAACTTCTTCTCGGTTGTCGGAAAGCCGCAAAACGGCCAGGTGCTGATGTACGTGAATGGTCGCCTTGAGTGGCATGATCTTGTGAGCGCAGCCATGAATTCCGGTTCGACGGAAGGCAGCGTGCACATCAGCGGCGGTGGCAGAAAGCCGGTGTATCCGATTAACGGAAGTGAGGCGCTACACTCGGCTGCTGGCGGTGGTACATCTCCCGATCGTCACTACGGCGGCGGAGGCGGCAACAATGCTAGCACCAGCGCAAGCACGACGTCTGTGACAAATAACTACACAACATACAACACGACCACAGGCGGCAGCGGCAGTGCAACGTTCGTTGGAACGACACCGGTGACGACGTATAGCGGCCAGTTCACGTCTGGACTGAAGACCGGTTACGACGCCGCAAACACAATCTGCGCTGCTGCGTACACCGGTAGCCACATGTGTCGCACGGATGAAATCTTGGACACGATTGCGACGAAAGATATTTCGACACTGTTCTCAGGAATCGCTGATGCGTGGATCGCAGAAGGTCCTCCGGGCTTCACCGCGGACTCCAACGACTGTCGTGGATGGACATCTGCAAACCTCGCACACCTCGGTCCGTGGTGGGATTTTGCGACATCAGGAGGAGGCATCGGATACCTCACAAACTGCTCCACAACCAAACCAATTGCGTGCTGCAAAGTGCAGTAATCATCTTACATTCCCATACACACAAACCTCACATCCTTGGCTCAGAAAACTATGATCCGCCTCATCGGCGGACTCATGGTATTTGCGCTATCGATGCCGGTTGCGACCGCGCTCACGCCGTCGTACGTGACGGACCCGACCAGCTGTCCATCATCTGATTCTCAGTTCCCAGGACAGAACTGTTCCGGTGGTCTTGATATCTGTGGTGTCGATACATCGACAGCGACTGATGTTACGCAGTGTTACGACAACTCCACAATCTCTGCTCCTGGTTCTTCCGCGACATCAAACACGCTCTATACCGGAAGTCTTGGCGGAGGTTATATCGTGGACTGTTTTGCCGATGCAGATGCGGCCGCGCCGTACTGTGACAACAACGGCGCATGGCTCTGTAACCGCTCCAGTACGTGTTATACAACGAAGCAGCGCGACACGACGTGTACCGCTCCGGGAGTGGCTTCTTGTGGTAGCTGCCGCAGCGGATATCAGGACTGTGGAGGCGACGACGCGTGTGAAATTCAGACTGGTACAACGAACTTCCCAACAGGTGCAAACAACAACTATGCCGCAGCCTGTGGCGTGCAGTGCGACAGCGGATACTCCGACTGTGACGCGTCCGGTGCTGGTTCTGGAAACGGTTGTGAAATTCAGGCTAATGCCGCATGTACTACAGCTGACGGCGCAGCCGGTACGTACATCGGATGTTCGTGTGTACCGACGAAGAGTTATTTCCAGACTGGAACGCGCTCGACGTACTCCACATCCAATCCGCTTTTGTGGGGACGCCAACTCAACGGCACGGGACTCCTGATGAGCTTTGCAAACAAAGTTGGTGAGATGTTTGCGGTCTACAACTCCGGTGCCGTGAAGATCGGTAATTTCACGGCTGGAAGCGGTACAGGAGCCGGTACGATCCGTTGGACGGGAGCCGATTTTGAGGGTTACGACGGATCTGTGTGGCAGAGCATGACGGGTGGTTCTTCTGGAGGTCTTTCGATCCTCAGTGGTGATGCTCGTTACGTACGAAAATCTGGCGACACGATGACTGGATCTCTCATCGTGCAGGCCACGATGTCAGGACGTCACCTTATTATCTCTCAGACGGCATCGTTCTCCGGTGCATTGATTGCAGCGGGGAACGCTACCGTACGCGGAACACTGTCGGGTTCTCGGCTTGTCGTTTCCGGTCATGCAAACATTTCCGGAAACTTGCTTGTCCTGAACGGTATTACGTCACGCAGGACGATCTCCGGTGCGAATCTCTACGCTGCAGCGTCGATCTCCGGTGTACACCTTTATAGTGCGACGACATTCGGAGGTGCGGGACTGGCTAGCTGTAACGGCGCAACGCAGAAACTGATGTACAACACGACCTCGAAGAGGTTTGAGTGTGGAACCGACCTCAATACGGGCGGGGGATCAGTCTCAACCGGAAGCGTCCTCCTTATAGGTGATGCTCGCTACGTGAGGAAGTCTGGCGACACGATGAC
>JAYTPR010000122.1:0-2763 GCA_043747095.1 Candidatus Peribacterales bacterium | reverse complement strand
GCCGAAAGTTGTTGCACTTGTGAATGTCGCCGAGCCATTACCTGTAAAAACAATGGTGCCTCCATCATTCGCAAAAACGCTAGAACTTGTGATGATATCCAGATTTCCATCACTATTGAGATCGACGAGTGCAACCGCCCTTAGGCCTGCCTTGCCTGATGACATACCAGAGGTAACGTTGAAAGATGTTGCCTGTCCATTGTTTGTGGCTCGATAGATATCGGAGGTTCCTGCTGCAGTTGTATCTATTCCGATGAGATCGATATCACCGTCGTTATCAATATCTCCTGCTGCCGTTGCATTGAGGGATGAAAGCGCACTGATATTCATGCGCTGGATGAATGCTCCTGTGCCGCTGTTCTCATAAATCCTTGTGCCGCCTGATGTTGCAAGCGCTAGGTCGATATCACCGTCGCCGTCGAAGTCTGCAGGGGTAATGTAGCGTGTTCCTGGAAGAGGTGAATATGTCTGTGTGAAATTGCCGTGTCCGTCATTCAAAAGTAAAGGTGATGAGATAACTGAACCACCGACAACAACGATGTCTAAGTCACCGTCGTTTTCAACATCGAGCAATGAAATATTTGTCGCAGTGAGTGCATATCCACTTGCGAGTGTGTACGTCGTAAAATTACCACCACCAGTGTTCACCTGTTTTTCGACGTTGCTCTGATAGTTACCAATATTGACGATATCAATATCACCATCACCATCGATGTCGCCTACTGCTCCTCGTCCGGCTCCGAGAGACTCACCAAATCGTGGGCCGCTTGTAAAGCTTCCTGCGGCGAATGTATGAGCTTCAAAGTCTGGCGTGCTCATAGCATCGCTATTCAGCACAACGTAGTCTAAGTCACCGTCGTCGTCGAAGTCGAAAACAAAAGTACTGGAGTCATCACCTGTTTCAACATCCGTTTGATTTAATGTGAAGGACAATGCGTAGACCGTCGCTATGTATTGGGCTGCAAGTACTGCGAATAAAACCGTCAGAAGATTTGTCGCGATGATATCGAATCTTCGAGGTAGTGTGCGGCCGCTTCTTTCAATCTGATCAAGCCGAATACTTCCAATTCGGGCGTAGCTCAATATGTTTCGCCAACGCAGCGTGAGTACAATTGCAATGCTGAGAAGCAGTGATCCGATCAGGCCGATCATGAGAGGGGAGTGCGACATGATTATTTTCGTGCATCAATTCTTTCCCACCAAAGCTCGCCAAGCGGTACCGATCCGGCGATGGGGGTGCTCGACACTGTCACCCTTCCACTCACGACAGTTGAAAGGAATGACAACAGCATGCCGCGAGTAAATGGAGTTGTTCGCAGAACAGATTCGTCTCGCCAGTTCGTCTCTTTTCCGAGAAGATCTTTCGTAATGGCAGCCGAAAGTTCTTCAAATTTCTTTTCGGCATCACCGGGACTGAGAGATTTTGTTTTTGTGTGAATCATCAGAAGGCCAGAGGCAAGCACGTCAGAGGCTTCGCCAACAGAAAGGCCGCTTGCAGGACTTCTCTCCTCGCGCCTTAGGAAATCTGGAGTGTAGATGAAGAGCGAGAGATCAAATTCTTTCTGATGGTCCTGTGCACGGTAGAGAATGCGTGAAGCAAATGATGCATCTCGCGGCAGACCTGAAATTCTGTCGCGAGCCACCCTGCTTTCGCCGCTTCCTTGTCGGCTGCCGGAATTTGCCTTACCGCTGAGGACATCGATGGCCGTATCGGGTGGCAGACACGCAAGCACCAGCAAGTTGCGGATCATTTCCAGCACGCTGACGGGTTCGTCGAGTCCAGTCTTCGTCTGACCGCGGGCAATACCGAATTCTGTTGGCCTACGTGTTGCTGGAAGCAGCCACATCATTTGTTTGGCAGAGTTCTTTGTTCCGCGTGAGAGCAAGTCCTTGATATCGAAGTACGACGAGTCACCTGGCAAAATGTCGGTAAATGAAATTTTTGCCGCGCGGTCGTTGTCTTTTTCAAGACATGCGCGCAGTTTCATCGGCGGCAGTAAAGCAAGGAACGTAGGGGCAGGTGCGGATTTTTTTAACCCTTTGACATTGAGGATTTCAGCATGCAGTGCAATTTTCCCTGCAACGAACGCCGTGCGAGCAAGCATCAAGGCAGTCTCTTCTGCTGTGAGTCCTTGTGATTGTCCGAGAATTGGTTGGAAGCTTTCAGGAAGAACACCAAGTGTTTGCAGCGTCAGGAAATCAGATGTAAGCGGATCACGAGGATCAACATCGGTCGGGAGTACTCCTGCTTGTTGTACGATGTCCTCGGGAATATTGAGCATCGAAATCACCGCTCTGATAGCTTCACCTCGTGTCATAGGTGAGCTTAGGTCAGCTGCGTCACCGCGAAGCGTTGCTCTCGTCACGTTCGCACCTTTAGCAATAAGGCTGTGCACGAGAAGAGAGTCTGCTTTGCTGATGTCCATCGGAAGATCGATGAGAGGCAGTGAGAAACCGTATTGCTTCATTGCATCGCGAAGTCGTGTTTCCATGACTACTGCATCACGAATCGGCTCTGCGCAATGAGACCGTGACAGCAGCGTGAAAAATTCTTTGCGAGTCACGAGTGAATCTTTCATATCGACACCTCTGGCGATCTTTTGTCCAAACGAGTCTTCAAGTCGCTGCAGAAGTACTTCCGCATCGGTTCCTTTTCTCTCGTCTTTTTCGGCCAATCCGACGGAAAGACATGGCTTATAGGAAAGCAGATCACTACGACGGAATCCGAAGCTAACCTCAGCCTTCGTTCCTGAGCGCAGAACA
>JAYTPR010000121.1:0-5219 GCA_043747095.1 Candidatus Peribacterales bacterium | reverse complement strand
ATAAGAAACTTCTCGCCCTCGTGCGGGACGGAAAGACCGTGGCTGAAAGCGGGCTTCTTGACCACACGGACGAAGCATCCGTCATGCCGGCAATCGAAGATCTCATGACAAAGGCCGGACGTACACTCGGTGATGTTGGACGGATTGCAGCCGTGACCGGGCCAGGCGGATTCATGAGTCAGCGTGTCGGGCTTGCCATCTCGAACGCACTTTCGTGGAGCCTGAAGGTTCCTATTGCAGGCGTACACCTCTCTGATGTGTACGCAGCTCGAGTGTCTGGTGATGCACTCTGGATTCATTCCACCAAGAAACAACTACTGTTTGTGCGCGGCCTCGGGAAGCTAGCCAAGACGTGGCCAGAGCCCATCACGATAACGCTCGATGAACTGAGTGCCGTGAAGAAAGGTTCGTACGTTGGTGAGGTCCTTCCTGAGCAAGCTCTCGTGCTGAAAATAAAGCCACTGGAAACCATGAAAGATATCGCCGCAGTACTGCCAAGCATCGTCGACAATCTCGCATACGATACGAAGCCTCTGATTCCGTGGTACGGCCGAGGAGCATAGGCAGGTATACTTGTCTTCATGCATCGTTTTTTCCCAACGATCATCGCGCCGCTACTCGAAAAAATTGATCCAAAAACCGTGATCGAAATTGGATGTGCCGACGGTGCTCACACTCGCCTGCTTTTGGATGACTGCAAAAAAAGACATGCCGTACTGCACGCAGTAGACCCTGAACCGACTTTTGATGTCGACGATCTCGCGAAAAAAAATCCGGGCTCATTCGTGTTCCATCGCATGATGAGTATCGATGCGCTCCAAGTACTCCCAAAAGCTGACGTCGTTCTCATCGACGGTGACCATAACTACTTCACCGTCAGTCACGAACTAGCGATTCTGTGCGCTGACCCAGCAACCATGCCAGTCATCCTCCTTCATGACGTCGGTTGGCCGTACGGACGCAGAGACATGTACCACGACCCCTCTCGTATCCCACCGCAAGGCCTACAGCACTACAAGAAAAAAGGGCTGCTTGTCGATGGCACTGGTATTGCCGAACGCGGTGGAGGTGTAAATGCGGAGACATATCATGCAGAAAAGGAGGGTGGGCCAAGAAACGGCATACTGACAGCGATAGAAGATGTCATAAAAACAGTAACTCCAGCTCTTCGGTTCATTCTTGTCCCAGGCTTTCATGGACTCGGCATATTGATGTCACGAGAACTGGAACGTACATCTCCTGACTTCTGGAGGTTCTGCAGTCTCCTAGAAACATCGGAGCCCATACGTTCGTACATCCAAAGCCTCGAAAAGGATCGATATACCACACGGTACGAATTTGAACGTGAATTCTTCCTTCATGCATGCGCACGCGCTGAGCTAGAAAAAAAGTGAGATAGAGTGGGAAGTGATTTGGGGTCGTTTCTGGTATACTCTTCACCCATGCCGTCAGTAATCGATACCCTCAATAGGCTTTTAGGTGATCCGAGCAAGAAAGAGCTCAAGAAGATCGCGCCCATTGTGGACGAAGTCCGCGCCATTCAGAAATCAGCTGCCGTACAGGCGATGACACTGGAGGATTTGCCGAAAAAAACACAGGAGTTTCGCGATCGATACCAGAAAGGTGAAACGCTTGATGCGATGCTTGCCGAAGCTTTTGCTATCGCCATCCGCGCATGTGAACTCTTGGTCGGAAAAGAAGTAACGCTCGGTGCCGCAACGCAGAAATGGGACATGGTTCCTTTTGATGTACAGATCATCGGTGGTGTTGTGCTTCACCGTGGAGCTATCGCTGAGATGAAAACCGGTGAAGGAAAAACGCTCGTGTGTACGCTTCCTGTGTATCTGAATGCCATCACCGGAAAAGGTGTCCACGTTGTGACGGTGAACGACTACCTCGCAAAACGTGACTCGGAGTGGATGGGCACGCTCTACAAAGCTCTTGGCCTCACGGTCGGTGTCATCGTTCACGGGCTCAACCACGAACAGAGGAAAGAAGCGTACAACGCCGACGTTACGTACGGCACGAACAACGAATTCGGTTTCGATTATCTCCGAGACAACATGGCGCCATCACTCGTGCGTCAGGTGCAGCGCGGTCTTCACTACGCCATCGTGGACGAGGTGGACTCGATTCTTATTGATGAAGCCAGAACGCCGCTCATCATCAGTCAGCCTGCCGAAGAATCCACACTGAAGTACGATCTGTACGCCAAGTACGTAAAGAACCTGCAGGAGCACACGGACTTCGTGAGAGACGAAAAACAGCGCGCAGCGACACTCACGGAAGCCGGTATCAAAAAAATGGAAGGGCTGCTCGGTGTCGAAAACATCTATACCGAGAAAGGCTTTGAGGAAGTGCACCACATCGAACAAGCGCTCCGTGCCTACGCCATCTACCAACGCGACGTGGACTACGTTTCCAAGGACGGCGAGATCATCATCGTCGATGAATTTACAGGCCGTCTCATGCCAGGTCGCCGCTACAGCCACGGACTGCATCAGGCCATCGAGGCAAAAGAAGGAGTGCCAGTGCAGCGTGAATCAAAAACACTCGCGACGATCACGTTCCAAAACTACTTCCGTATTTTCGAAAAACTCGCAGGCATGACCGGAACCGCCAAAACTGAAGAAGAGGAATTCCAGTCGATTTACAGGCTCCCAGTGCACCAGATTCCGACAAACCGTGTTCTGTCTCGCATCGACAGGTCAGATGCCGTGTACGCCACGACGAAGGCTAAATTTACGGCTGTAGCGAAGATCGCAAAAGAGAAGCATGCCAAAGGTCAACCGGTTCTCATTGGCACGACATCGATTGAAAAATCTGAAGCGATGAGTGCTCTTTTGGAAGAAATGAAAATCCCGCACACAGTGCTGAATGCCAAGCATCACGAAAAAGAAGCCGAGATCGTCGCGAACGCAGGCCAGCGCGGCTCCGTCACCATCGCTACCAACATGGCCGGACGCGGAACGGACATCAAGCTCGGTGAGAACGTGAAAGAAACCGGAGGCCTCTCCATTCTTGGAACAGAGCGTCATGAAGCACGTCGCATCGACAATCAGCTCCGCGGTCGCGCAGGACGTCAGGGTGACCCGGGTGAGAGCCAATTCTTCGTATCGATGGAAGATGAGCTCATGCGTCTCTTCGGTGGTGACAGGCTCAAGTCCATGATGCAGAGGCTCAACGTGCCAGAAGACATGCCACTCGAAAACGGGATGGTATCGCGCAGTATCGAGGGTGCGCAGAAAAAAGTAGAAGGCCGAAACTTCGATATTCGTCGCCACGTTGTGCAGTACGACGACGTCATGAACAAGCACCGCGACATCATGTACAAGCGCCGTCAGAAATTACTTCTGAAGATCGCAGGACAGAGTGTTGCTGCAGATACGGAATCTCTCCACGACGAAGTGATTGCGATGATCAAGCGCGAGGTTGATGTTCTCTGCACAGAAAATATTGTCGGTGAAGACCCAGAAACGTGGGATACCAAAAAACTCCGCGAATCTCTTGGCGTTTTGCATCCGGACCTTGCTCGCGCAGTGGGAGAAGATGACCTCAAAACCATGACCGAGCCTGAAGAAGTCAGGAAGCTTGTCGAAGACATGATGCTGTCGTTCTACGCGCAGAAAGTAAAACACTACGGAACGGAAAATTCTGAGAAAGCTGAACAGATCGTCGTGCTCCAATCCATCGACAGTCACTGGATGGACCACATCGACGCGATGGCACACTTGCGCGAACAAGTTGCGTTCGCGGGCTACGCGCAGCGCGATCCCTTGATCGAGTATCAAGATCAAGGTTTCCGAATGTTCCAGAAACTTCTCGGAACTATCGCCGCAACAACCGTGAGAACACTTCTTCAAATCGACTTCTCACAGTTCGCAGCCCCACAGGTAACGATGACGAGTGACATCGACAATCTGCAAACGAACGAAGCCGAGATCGAAGGTGCGCTCCAGACACTGGGTGCGGCACCAGCAAAGCAGGCAGCGCCAAAAAAGCAGATGCCAGCAGTATCATCTACTATCGGACGCAATGACCCCTGTCCGTGCGGCTCAGGCAAGAAATACAAGAAGTGCCACGGCAAAGAGGACTAATCTTCTGGATCCGCTGTACCAGCGCAGCGCCCGGGTTTAGGATTGTTTCCCATGCCCCGCATTCCAGAGATCATCGCAGGTCACGCCAAACAGCAGGGCGATCTTTTGGCAGACATCGCACATCACAACATTGCGCACGCGTATCTTTTTTCAGGCCCCGAAGGCATTGGTAAGACGACGGTGGCACGCTGGTTCGCCTGGCGCCTGCTTGTCGACCATCTCCCGCCAGAACAAGCAGCGCCGATTCGTCAGCAGATGGAAAAGTTCATCAATCCGGATTTTCTCTGTCTCGATGATTTGTGGATCGAAGAAGTGAATGAAGACTGGAGTGTGATCGGCCAATCCTCCAACGTACCGCAGCAACACCGTAGTAAAGACACGCCTGCTCGAACCGATGCCATCGGTATCGACGACCTGCGTGCCATTGCAGAGCGTCTGCAAGCCACCGGCGACAGTCCGTACATGTGCTGCATCATTCGCGGCATTGAGCGCATGCAGCCCACAGCCGCGACATCGTTTTTGAAAATTTTGGAAGAACCGCCGTCCAGAGTCATCTTCATTCTGACAACGGATAGTCCGACAACCCTGCTTCCAACTATCGTCTCGCGCACGCGAACACTCCGGTTCGCACCACTCAAAAAAGAAGAAATGATCACACTCCTCAACGGACGCGATGATGACGATGCAGGCTTCGCGCTTCACATCGCGCAAGGCGCACCGGGGACACTACAGCGCCTGCTCGAAGATCCGGATCTTCTGCGCGCAAGTAAGCAGCTGCATTCACAGGCGAAACAATTTTGGCAGACGACATCTTTGAAAGATCGGATGAGCTGGCTCATGAAAGCAACTGAGAAAAAACAGGCCATCGATGATGTGCTCATGCACCTTGGTCTGACACTCAAAGAGTATCCCGATGCACGCAAGCGTGCGGAGCTTGTTCGCGCGTATTCCAAACTCGCCCGCGAGCTCACCACAAACGCTCACAAGGCGCTGATTCTTGAGCGCTTCGCCCTAGCGGTACAAGAGACTGCGTGATAGGATCAGACCTCGCATGCCCTACCTGGTTGTCTTCTTAGCGGCCTTCTTCGGTATTGTCGCCCTCGTGGCCGGCAGAGTGCTCCT
>JAYTPR010000120.1:0-3369 GCA_043747095.1 Candidatus Peribacterales bacterium | reverse complement strand
TTTCACTCCTCGAATTCCTCGGCATGATCGATACAGACTTACATATGCCGATGCAGTACACCTTCTCGGACTGGCGCCCGGGTGATCAACCGATCTTTGTGAGCGATAATACAAAAGCAAAGAAACTTCTTGGTTGGGAGCCGAAGACAGACGTACGAAAAGGCATCGTGAATCTTGTGGATTGGCTCAAGGAGAACAAACCGATGCTCGAGCAGTTCTACAAACGGTAAATCTCTTCAAGTGTCTGAAGCATCGTCGGAAGTCCGAAGTGTTCGGTCATTCTTTTGCGTGCAGCTGCTCCAAATGCCGGAAGCTCGGAAGCATTATTCACGCACCACTCCATTTTCTCTCTCCACATCTGCTCACTCAGTGGATCAATAATCCATCCGGTGATGCCATTCTCTACGGATTCCTTCGCGCCACCCCACGATGTCGCGATGACCGGGCGTTCTAAGGCCATGGCCTCAAGGCAGACGGTTGGAAAACAGTCCAAACATCTGGAAGGCACCAAAACGACGTCTGCAGCAGCATATTGCAGCTTCATATCGTCGGCCGATTGATTGTAAAAGATGTGCATTCGGTCTTTTACGGCTGCAAATTCATCCGAAAATCTGTCACCGGCAAGTACAAGGTCGGCGTTGCTTGGCAGCGTCGCTGCAATCAAGGTTGAACCCTTATCAACACCCATGCGTCCGGCAAGGAGGAACAGAAATTTGTCCTGAGGAAGCTTGAGTTTTACGCGCGCGTCGGATTTTGTGATGCTTGGTTTCCAAAATTCGAGGTCGATACCGTTATGGAGAGTTTGAAGGTTCGTGAGTCCGCGTTTTTCGAGATAATTTTTCAGCGCATCGCTCACGGTGAGGACTTTGTTCGCAGATTTTAGGAAATATCTGATCATGACGCTCCGAAAAGGGTTCCAGCTCCACCTGTGTCTTTTGGCTTCTGTAAGCCACAAACTATTTTCAGTGCCAAGAACCTTGCCATACGCGACGTGCGAGACGTCGCGACAGGTTACGATCAACTTCATGCCACGTTTTTTCACCGTCAGCATCCATCCGTATCCTATTTGCCTGGAAATTGTGTGCGCATGCACGACATTTGGTGCGAATGCAGCAATGTTTTTGAGTACCTCGCGGTCGCGCGCAACGGAAAAGACGGATCGGAAGTGCGCCCACCGCTCTGACTTTGGTGTGAGCGTCAAAATCTGCACACCATCAATGCTTTTTAGAAGTGTTCCAGGTTTTGCCGCGGACAGAATGGCGACGTCGTGCCCTGCTTTTTGCTGTCCTCGTGCTATTTCGGTCACGATGCGACCGGTACCTCCGAGTGTGTAGGGCGGAATGCCGTCGACAAGGTGCAGAATCCTCATGCCGGCTTACGAAGGAGCTTTGTGAAGATGTAGAGCGTCAGAAGAATCGGTGTCGTCTGGCCGATCAGATACGTCAGAAGGAAGGCCGGCATCGGCGTCATGATGCGCACGAACACAAGCATCGAGCTGATCATGAGTGTCCAGTTGAGGATACCGACCAGAATGGAGTAATGCGTACGTCGGTACAGACGGAGGATGGGAGAGTTAGCGATGTAGAGTGAATTGATGACAAGAATCAGAAGGAGCCACAGTGTCATCGGGATCGCGTCCCAAAATTGCGCGCCGTAGAACCAGAAAATGACGGGCGGGAACGCTATTGCCGCACCAAGAGAGAGGAGCGCATGGAAAGCGAGCGCATGCTTGATGAGTTTTGCAGCATTCTTTCGTACCACCTGCGTTCCCTCCGCCATCATCTTGCCAAACGCAGCTGTCGAAAGGTCTCCAGCTTGAGGCAGAAGAATGCTTCTTGGCACATTGGCGAGCTGTACGCCGATTTTGGCGATACCGATGAAAGATGCTGGTACGAAGAGAGAAAAGAGGAAAAATAGTCCCTGCGGGAAGAAATTGCCGATCGTTTTATCGGCTGTAATGACAAGTCCCTGTACCAAATACTGACTGCTTTCGCGGAACGGCACGTGGAGTGTTTCACGGATACCGGGAAGTCCGTGTTTTCGTGCCACGATACGGAGGGTGATGAGCGAAATAGGAAGAAAGAAGAAGCTCACTGCAAGTTGTGTCAGGAGAAGCGTCCAAATTTTCCCGCCCAGAAGCAGTGCAATGACCGCGAGACCGAGGTACGAAAGATTCGCTGCTTGTTCCAAGAACACTTTGAGACGAATGCGGCGCAGCGACTGCAAAATGATGAGCGTCATGCTGTTCCAAATCTCGCTGATCTGAAAAAAACAGAGAATACGCGCATATATTCCGATCTCCGACGAACCGTACAGATAGTGCGAGAGTCGTGGCAGGACTGTTGCGAGAATGATGAGCAGGATGACGTTTACAGAGGCGACGGTGACGAAATTTGAAAGTACGGCAGCCTGTGCATGGCGATCTTTCTTGCCATAGGCTTCCGAGAAAAAGACGTACAGAGACTGACCCTGTCCGATATTGAAAAATGCACTGAAAGTACCAGCAAAAGCTACGATGACCGCGTAAAGACCGTATTTCTCGACGCCGAGCAGACGTGCAAAAGCGATGGAACTGACGAAACCAGCGGCCATCAGCACCATCGATCCTGCCTGGATCGTCAGAACGTCGCGCACGAACGGCAGTTTTCGGAGGCCGAGGATGTAGCGGGCGGGATTCATGCGTCGTACACGGTTTCGAACCAGTGGTGCAGCTGCACAACGTTCGCAAGTGGATGGAGATTGTAGCGGGTTTTGGCTTTGTGCTCGTCGAACATCCGGCGAAGAGTCTTCGTATCGAAATATTCATTGATCCGCTTACCTTCGAGCGCTTCTTCCACGAGCGGAGCACACTCGCGGCGAATCCACTTGGCGAGCGGGGGATAGAACGATGCCTTTTTTAGGGTGAAGAGGTGTTCAGGAAGGATATTTCGATACGTGTCTTTCAGAAGTGCCTTGGTGCGGTTCACTCCGACGTGCCAACGAGTTGGCGTTGCGAGCGACCATGCAATAACGCGTGGGTCGAGGAAGGGAACGCGACACTCAAGCCCACTTCCCATCGTCACAGCGTCGGCAAGCTTCAAAGATTCATCGACAAGCCATAGATGTCGATCGACTTCCATCAGCTTTCGGACTGAGTCACCCGAGACACCCGCAAAATGTTCGGTCAATTTCCTCGAGACCGCATCTTCGACGAACCAATTCCCTTTCACGATCGACAGTGTTTCATCGAGCGGCCTCGCAAGGAGGCGTTCCGCCAGATCCGCTCCAGGAGCCATTTTTAGCACATCTGCGGGTTGCCCCGTGAGCGTACCCGCAAGTCCGCGGAGTGATGACGGCATCCACTGCAGCATCGAGAGAATCTTTGTTATG
>JAYTPR010000119.1:0-2833 GCA_043747095.1 Candidatus Peribacterales bacterium | reverse complement strand
CACGCTTTACCTCATCCCCGGTCCGCTTTCCGGCACTCCTTGCCTTCAAGGGATTGTACACGCAACTTCATGCCCACTTCGGCCTTCTCCTGAAACCCGGCGATGTCGACGATTGCAAACATAGAGCTCGGGGAGTTTACCGTGGGGATATCCTGAATGCAATACCGTATTTGGATCCCTTCATATATCATGCTGGTACCAGGGCGCCTAGCTCAGCTGGTTAGAGCATCTCGTTTACACCGAGAGGGTCGAGGGTTCGAATCCCCCGGCGCCCACCATTTATTGCCACGAAAGCATCCTTCCTCTACTATCTCGCCATCATGATGAATATTCTCAACGCCATCGAAGCCGTTCTCGGAGCACTCCTTGCGCTCCTCATCCTCCTGCAGCACCGCGCTTCAGGGCTTTCCGCCACGTTTGGCGGCGGAGGCACCGCCTACGTTCAGCGCCGTGGAGCAGAGAAGGTTCTCTTCAAACTCACGATTTGGATCTCGGTTGCCTTTTTCGGCATCGCGATCGCCATGATGTACATCGGTTAACAAGGGGAACGGTCTCCCCTTTTCCGCTATAGTGCTTTGCGTGCCACTTGGTCGGCATCAAGTGATTTCATCCGCATAAATCTGTGAAATCGATCATCAAACTGATTTCGGCCATGTCACGCCTAGAACGCATTGTTCTAGGGGTGTTAGTCGTGGTGCTCAGTGTCAGCCTTCTGATGTTGCTGCGCATTTTTTTCATCGAAAATACGAGTGATGTTCCGGTAGCCGGAGGTACCTATATAGAAGGTGCAGTGGGAGAAGTACTTCCGCTCAACCCATGGTTTGTGACGGGTAATGACGTAAACCGCGACATTGTGTCACTCGTATTCTCGGGACTTATGAAATACGACCCACGCACGAGCACAGTGGTAGATGATCTGGCGACCGTAAAAATTAGCGATGACCACCGTATTTACACAGCAACGTTGCGTCCAGGCCTCGTGTGGCATGACAACACGAAAGAGAATCCGCATCCCGTTACCTCTGATGACGTTGTCTTCACGTTCAAAACAATTCAGGAACAAGGCTTTCCGAATCCTATTCTTCAACAAAATTTCCGCGGTGTTGAAATTGAAAAGATTGATGAAAAAACTGTTCGTTTCCGCCTCAGCAAGCCGTACTCGTTTTTCAGTAGCAACCTGACGCTCGGGCTACTCCCTGCATCATCGTTTGCCGGCATTCCGGTGAGCAAGCTCAATCAAACGCTCGACTTCGGCTTCCGTCCGATCGGCGCTGGTCCTTACAGTTTCTTAAGCCTTCTCCAGACAGATCTCTCGACTGAAGTCACCCTGAAACGCTTTCCGCGTCCGGGAATGCCAGCGGATAAAATCGACCGCATCGTCATGCGCGTCTTCGCCGAATACTCAGCACTGCTCACCGACATCATCAATATGAACGGTGTCCGACTCGTTCCAAGAAATGAGGAAGGTCTACCGATTCTACCGCGCAGGTTCATGCCGATCCCGTACACGCTACCTCAGTACGTCGGCATTTTTTTCAATCTTGATCGTCCTATTCCAGGTGACCGTAATGTTCGCCTTGGGCTTCAGCTTGCGGTGAACAAACAGGAGATCGTCGATGCACTCCATGAAACTCAGGTGGTAGACACACCACTTCTTGAAATCAACTTAGGCGACTGGCGCTACAAATTTGATATGACGGCAGCGCAAGGTGCATTCTTCGAATCTGACTGGAACGTACCGGAGAAAGTGCGTCTCCAAAGACTTCTAGAACAACGTGAGACGAACGCAGTCGGCCCACTCTCAGGCGTCCAGCGCATCGCGCTCCTTGGTAGTGGAGGAATCCTGACGCTTACAGGATCAAGCAAAGACCTGAAGTTTCCGGCCAAAGTAAACGGCTTCTTGGTCGAAACCGGATCAAAGTTACCAAACGGAACGATCCAAACTCTTTCTGGAACATGGATCGTCAAACTTCCTGCAGGAAATGGGGGAAGCGGCTCGCTGAAAGCAGGCATGAATATCTTAAAGATGACGGACGGGAAAGACGACATTCTCGATTCTGCCTATTTGGAACGCATGACTGATGCCCGCAAATTCCAGAGAGCGGTCGTTGAGCAGCAGCTTGTGAATCAATTCATTCGCTCCAAGCAACTTCCAGCAAACGACCCGCTACGCATCAGTGTGGCGGATATGTATATCGAAGAAGGCTTCCTGAGGCGCAAAACCGCAGAAGACAAGCCGCATACGCGCATCAATGGCGCAGGCAAAGAAATGGCCATCACCATCCTCACGTCCTCAAAACCTGATTCCTACCCGATCGTTGCCGGAATGCTGAAGAAGGAATGGGAGGCCGTCGGCGCCAAAGTGACTCTCGACGTCGTGGCAGATAAAAAGGAATTCCAGGACAAACTGACGAAGCGTCAGTACGACGTTGTGCTGTTTGGACAGTCTCTCTTTGATAACTTGGATAGCTACCCGTACTGGCACTCGAGTCAGATTCAGGAAAGAACTGATCCGACGAAGCTACGCATCGATGCGTTCAATCTTTCACAATACGCGTCATTTGAAGCTGATCAGCTCCTCACTCGCATTCGTGAGACTGGCGACAGCGCATCACGGACAAAAGCACTGAAGGAGCTCAATGACCTTTGGAAAAAGGACACTCCAGCTGTCGTGCTCTATTCCCCTCTTTCCATCTACGCTCACGACGATACGGTTCACGGAATATCACTCCAGCGTCTTTCTCTTCACGCAGATAGGTTCGCGCACATTGACGAATGGTACGTAACGACGCGCAAGCAGTTTAAAGAAGGTAAAAGCTGGATTTCATTCGTT
>JAYTPR010000118.1:0-4655 GCA_043747095.1 Candidatus Peribacterales bacterium | reverse complement strand
GCGACGAAGCCAGGGAATGCGCTCTCTGAGAAAGCGATTTCAGCGACGCTGTTCCAGCTCATGCGTGACGCGAAAGGAAGGCTCATCATTTCGACCTTCAGCTCGCTCCTCAATCGTTTGCAGCAAGTTATTGAGCATGCCAAGACACTGAACCGCAAGGTGTACGTGTCCGGCAGATCGATGGAGACGAACATCGAGATTGCCCAGGAACTGGGCTATATCTCGGTGCCACGCGGCATGATCCGCAAAGTCGGTCCTGGCATGGAGAAAATTCCAGATCGTGAAATGTTGATCCTCACCACCGGCTCTCAGGGTGAAGAGCGCGCATCGCTCGCTCGCATGGGACTCGGTGTGCATCAGCACGTTCGCGTGAAGAAGGGCGACACCGTCATCCTCTCTAGTAACCCGATCCTCGGTAACGAACGCGCGGTTGCGAAGGTCGTGAATAACTTAAACCTCCTCGGAGCAAAAGTTCTCACGAATCAAGAGCTTGCGCTGCATACCACGGGCCACGGTTACGCAAACGACATCATGCTCATGCACCGTCTTGTGCGCGCGAAGCACGTTATTCCGGAACACGGTGAACCATATATGAGAGCTGCTCACGGTGACCTCGCTCGTTCCATCGGTTACGAAGACAACCAGATCCATCTCCTGGTAAACGGCGAAATCCTTGAGTTCGATGCACAGGGTGCCGCTCGCAGGTCCAAGCATAAGCTTCCTGCCAATGACATCATTATCGATGGTCACAGCCAAGGCGCGGAAGGTGCGCGCATTATGGATGATCGTAAGATTATGAATAACGCCGGTATCTTCGTCGCTGTTCTGAAGGTCTACGCTGAGTCTATGCGCTTGGTCTCTGATCCACTTCTTCTCTCTCGTGGATTTGTCTACGGCACTGAGATGATGAGCACGAACAAAGACGCGACTGCGGTCATTCGCAAAGCGTACGAAGACGCACTTGCACGCGGCACGAAGGATATGAAAGAGCTGAAGCGTGAAGTCACGGGCGCACTCTTCCGTTTCTTCCGTCACAAGCTTGATCGTGAGCCGATGGTGATGCCGATCATCATCGAGGTCTAAACATTCTGATCATTACCGGAATACTGACATCACAAAAAACAGCCCGTCTCCGAAGTGGAGGCGGGCTTGTCGTGGGTGTGTCAGTGCGGCAGCGTGCTTTGCAAAGTAAAGAAATACGTTGCAGCTTTTTCATACGCTGCGATGACGTCTTCTGATTCGCCGTGTTCACGCGCGAAGACTACCAGTCGTGTGAAGAAATCCTGGCGCCATTCGGCGTATTCCCGAAAGCGGCGAATTGGCAGCGATGAGGTCGAAACGTTGTGCGCTTCGCCCTGTACTGCTGCGTCACATGCCATGCCGAACCATCGATAAAATACTTCGAAGTACGCAATGAACTCGCGAAAGTCTTCGGGAATATCATCTGACATCCCAAAGACTGCACTTTTTCCAGGTTCGCGCTCATTCTTTTTTGTCGCAATGAGTGCGTACGTAAACCCGGGGAAGCTTGGCATCATGCCGGAGGGCAAAACGTAGAATGTGAAACACAAATTTTTGCATCCGATCTGGAAGGTGGAATGTCCACCTTGATGAAAGATGCTATCGCGGCGTGCGATATCATTGAACGTTACAGGTTCTGACATGTCGATGTCCTAACAAAACCAGGGAGCACTGTTGTCACCCACGAGATGTGAAAGATCTCTGCAACAACGTGCTGCAGATGCGTGTATTGTATACTGTTATTCATTTTTGTCTATTACGGTCTTTAGCGCATCAAGAACGTGCCCGTCTCCTTTTTGAAGGGAGACGGGCTTTGTTCGCGGGCTGTGTGATGGGCCTAGTTGAGGTAAGAACGAAGTTCACTCATTGCTTGCTGCATTGCCACGACCTTTCCATCAAACCAGCGATGCTCTTCAGCAAACTTGATGAGCTGGTCGAGGCTATGAAGACGAGCGAGGATATACGTTCGCCGGTCTGCATCATTCGTGATATCCATGTTCAGCTTGATCATCTCGACGATGACTGCAAGAACCGGGATATTTGTCACGAGTTCGATGGCTACCGAATGGACGTACGCCGCTCGTCCGGCCTCTGGCAGATTGCTGGGAATTCCGATGAGGATGTCCTCATCAAGCTCGCCGGCAATATCCAGACCCTCTGACTTGTCGACGTGGATGGGCAACGTCGCCCATTCGTCGAACGGCACGACGAATGCCGTCACAACCTTCTGACCGATGCGCGTTTCCACTGCAGGAAACATCCGCGCCAAGTCACTTCTTCGTCCAAGAAGAAATCCGGGAGTGCTCACGATTCAACCTTCCAAATTCTGGTTCCACACCTACGGTACATACACACATGCCCGCGATGTGAAAGATGACTGCAACGATGTGCTGCAGATTATTCTATTTAAACATATTTATACTAATATGTCAAAGTAGTCAGAAATGGCATTAATTGGCCATTCTAGGCTTGATGAGGCGCCTTCATCATGCTTCAATCGGGTTTCATGAAATACGACTCCGTTTTGTTCGATTTAGACGGCACGCTGATCTCCACAACACACCTCTACGAACAGGCGTGCATCGCTGGTATGCGCGCTATCGGACTCGAGTTTTCTTCTGACGATTTCAAGCGGCTGTATCCAACGGGTTACTCCATGGCTGGCTGGATTGTGGAGAAGGGTGGCAAAGCCGAGCAGCTGGAAGACGTGCGAGCCGCGCGTGACGTTGTGTATCACCAACTTCTTGCGACACAGAGTGAGTTTTGTCCGGGCGCACTCGAACTTCTAGAATTTCTTCGTGATCATCCGACGGGTGTCATTACAAATTCATGGAGATCGTATCTCGATGCCATTCATAAAAAACTTGCGATTTACGATCACCTGAAAGAAATCGTCACCGCGGACGACATGGGAGATTTCTACAAGCCGCATCCGCACGGGCTTCTCATCACGGCGGACAAACTTGGCGCTGATCCTGAAAAATCTATCTACGTTGGCGATCAGATTTTTGATCTTGAAGCCGCCAGAGCCGCCGGCATGACGGCGTGTCTTATCTACGGGCCACACTCGCCAAAGGGCGCTGAAAAGCACGCAGACATGGTTGTGGAGTCTTTAGCTGAATTGCAGGGGAAGCTTTAGTGAGCGATCACCTGCAGAACCTTTCCCGTGACTTTTCGTCCCTCAAACGGGGTCCAGCCGCACTTACTTTTCAGTGTTTTTCCGTCGATCAGCCACGATGCTTCTGGGTCGATGATGGCGATGCGAGCCAGCTTTTTTTGTTCGATGCCGTGCGCACCGAGATTGAAAATTTTGTTCGGATTTGTGAAACAGAGTTTTACGATATCCGCGTACGAGATTTTTTTTGCAGCTGCTTCGGTGAGGAGCAGCGGGAGCATCGTCTCTACGCCGGGTACGCCGCTTGGAGCGGAGAGCGGTTCACCAGCCTTCTTTTCGTCCAGCGTGTGCGGTGCGTGATCTGTCGCGACGCAGTCCACCGTGCCATCTTTGATGCCTGCCCAGAGCGCGGCTGCATCGTCTTTCGTACGCAATGGAGGATTCATTTTTCCCAGAGCTCCTAGAGCAGCGTAGTCATCGACAGTGAGGAACAAGTGATGCGGTGAGACTTCACATGTAATAGGCAGACCTTCTTTTTTTGCAGCTCGTACGATAGCCAGTCCTTTTGCTGTTGAAAGATGTGCGACGTGAAATGCTGCACCTGTTTTCTTCGCGAGCGCTACAGCTTCACGAATTGATTTTTCTTCGGATTCAGCCGGACGCATGATGGAGTGCGCTGCGATGTCCGTGCGAGTATTTGCCTTCTTGGCTGCATCATTCATCTCCGAGTCTTCGCAGTGTGCGATAAGTGGAATCTTCAAGTCTGCGCACGTCTGGAAAATTTCTTCCACGATGCCACCATCCACTTTCTGATCTCCTGTTGAATGATCAAGATAGAGCTTCACGCCGCAGCAGTGGTGTTTCAGGCGCTTGAGCTCCATCGCTTCACCTGTCCAAATATCTTTGAGGGTTCGCAGATGTGCAGCTTCCGTGACGCCAAAATAAAAACGAATATCACACTGATCTACTGCAGCACTGCGCCGTACTTTGTCTGCCAGCGCA
Organism: Candidatus Peribacterales bacterium; assembly: GCA_043747095.1. Classification (GTDB taxonomy): domain Bacteria; phylum Patescibacteriota; class Gracilibacteria; order Peribacterales; family Peribacteraceae; genus JAGORY01. Next base: position 517 of record JAYTPR010000118.1, on the reverse strand, counting down.
GCAACAGTGACAGTCGGTGGGATGGTGTTTGGCATTTCGCACACCAGACCGACGCCGCCTGCTATTGCTGATGCCGCTTCACTTGCCATCGTGGCTTTGTGCTCAAGTCCTGGTTCGCGGAAATGCACATGGCAGTCGATGAGCAGCGGAAACAAAAGTTTTCCTGACGCATCAATGACATTCGCATCTTTATGATCCGCTCCTAGTTTTATCTCTTCGATGATTCCATCCACACCGATAAGCACGTCGGCCTTCTTTCCGGTTTCAGCCAAGGTGCCGCCGCGGATAAGAGTTTTTTTCATAAGAATTACGCTTTCTTCAGAAGCATCGCCAGAAGCGCCATTCGCACAGGAACGCCATTTCCAGCCTGACGGAAGTACACGGCATTAGGGAGAGCATCCACATCGGTGGAGATTTCTCCGACACGCGGAAGAGGGTGCATGATTTTCACTTTTTTTCCTGTGAGCTGCGCAGCAGTAAGGACGTATTTCAGTTTCAGGCGTTCATACTCACTCTT
>JAYTPR010000117.1:0-2447 GCA_043747095.1 Candidatus Peribacterales bacterium | reverse complement strand
AGGACAAGGCCGCACAAGCGGCTGTTTTACGCTATACTGTAGCCATGAACGACCACAACACAGCACCCGCCGGCGAAACTGATGAACAGCGCGATATTCGTGTGAACAAAGACATCGCGGCTTTCAGCTATGTTTGGATCATGTCCGTCATCATTTACATTGCACGGAAAGACTCTCGCTTCATTCAGTATCACAGCAAGCAGGGGATTGTGCTTTTCCTTCTCACGATTCCCGCAGCAATGATTCCAGTAATCGGTAATCTCCTTGTTCTTGTGATTGCCGGAGGAATGATTCTCGGGTTTATTCACGCTGCACAGGGCAAATATGAAGATGTTCCCTTGGCAGGCGAACTCTCGAAAGGAAACATGAAAGTGAAGGACTTAGTTCATGCCATGGCACAGCTTTTAGAGAAATTGGCAGATCTTATGAAGCGTATGTTTCATAAGTCAGCTGTAGAGCCGAAAAAGACAGCTTCATCAGATTCGCCAGTAGACACCCCGCCTGTCACTCCGGTATTGTAGAAACGCACATATGAAGTACAAACGAGTCCTCCTCAAGATCTCCGGCGAAGCACTCGCCAGCGGTTTTGGTTTTGATTACGGAAAACTTCACGACATTGCGGCACAAGTCGTCGCGGTTCATGAATCAGGTATTCAGGTCGTCATCGTGGTCGGCGCCGGCAATATTTGGCGTTTCCGCGATACGACTGAGAGCGGCATTGAACGTACTGCGAGTGATGCCATGGGCATGCTTGCAACCATCATGAATGCTGTTGCTTTACAGTCAGCTATTGAAAATTTAGGTGTCTCTACTCGTGTGTGTTCAGCTATCAATGTTCCACAGCTTGCAGAGCCATATCTTCGTCGTCGTGCCGAGAGACATCTTGAAAAGAAGCGCATCGTCATCTGTGCAGGAGGAACTGGTAACCCATACTTCACGACAGATTCAGCAGCAGCACTTCGCGCCCTAGAGCTGAACTGCGGGGTCATTTTAAAAGCATCCACTGTGGACGGCGTCTACGACAAAGATCCAAAAAAGCACAAGAATGCCAAAAAGTATGACAGCCTGACCTTCCAGGAGGCCATCGAGAAAAACTTGAAAGTCTTTGATCAGTCAGCCTTCAGCCTTTGTCGCGAGCAGAATCTTCCTATCATCGTTTTCGATTACGGAAAAAAAGGAGCATTCTTGGATGCCGCTATGGGCAAAAAAGTAGGAACGCTCGTCAAAGACTGATCTTGATTTTGGTTTCTTTGTGCTAGGATGCATGCATATGCACCAGCTACTTTCCGTGTTTCAAGCAGGCGTAAAAAAGACACTTGATCATCTGCATCTTGAATTTAGTAAGCTCCAGACCGGTAGGGCTAATGCCTCGCTTGTTGAGCACATCGGAGTCGATGCGTACGGCCAAAGAATGGAAATGAAGGCTGTTGCCAGTATTTCCGTTCAGGACGCGCGCTCTATCGTACTGCAGCCATGGGACAAGTCCGTACTCGGAGCTGTTGAGAAAGCCATTCAGCTCGCGAATATCGGCGTGAACCCGGTCAATGACGGAATCGTCATTCGTCTCAACTTTCCTCCGATGACCGAGGAACGTCGCTCTCAGATCACGAAAATCGTTCATCAGCTTGCTGAGGCAGCCAAAATTTCAGTTCGTCAGGAACGCCAGAAGATTAACGATGCTACCAAGGAAATTGCTGATGAGGACGAGAAGGAGCGTGTGCAGAAAGATCTTCAGAAGATGGTCGATGACGCTAACAAGGCCATCGAAGACATGGCGAAGAAAAAAGAGCAGGATGTCATGACTGTCTAAATCTGTTAGGATTTCTCCATGAAGAAAAAGCCTCTGTTCGCCATTCCAAGTTTCCCTGGTAGCAACGGTGAGACGGACAATTTGCGCGTTCTTCGGCGTTGTGGCTTTGATGCATTTGTTTTTCGCTGGAATGATTCATTGGAAAAACTCAAAGACGTCGATGGGTATTTCTTTGGTGCAGGCTTCAGTTACGAAGATCGCGGCAGGTCAGGCATGGTTGCAGCTCGCGACCCTTTGTTTGATTTTATGCGTACGGAGGCTGCAAAAGGTAAAGTGATTGTCGGAAACTGCAATGGAGCACAGGTGCTCATCGAAAGCGGTCTTATTCCAGTAGGGGATAAGCTACGGATGTGTCTGGCTCACAACGCTCTTCGTGAGTCTGACGGAACCTGGAAGTCACCAGGCTTCCTCAATGAATGGATTTGGATCACTCCAGCCTGTAAGCCCGATCGTTGTGCGACGTCGAATTGGGCGGGTGCTATGCACATCCCCATCGCTCACGGTGAAGGACGCTTTGTCACGCGAGACCCAGAGCTTATTGCAGAGCTTGAGAAGAATGATCAGGTGGCTTTCCGCTACTGCACACCTGACGCAGTACCGACGTCTAAGGCACCGTTCACGCCAAACGGCTCAACGG
>JAYTPR010000116.1:0-3555 GCA_043747095.1 Candidatus Peribacterales bacterium | reverse complement strand
CGTATAATATAATATTAAACAATGTTGTCAATAGTCTTTTTTCCTTTGATCTAAGACCACGGACAGCATATCGCATGCGGCCTTGGCATCTGGATCAGTGCCTGGTGAGGTGCCATGGGTCGAATATCGCTCGTCAATAAGAGTCACTGGCAGTTCTAGTGCTTTTTGTAGGAGTTCCACAAGGTCACGCACAAGCCCTGCCTGCTTCCCTTCTTCTCCTTGTGGTAGGCGCGGGAGACCAATGATGATCTCGGAAGCATGCTTTGCTTTCGCGAGTTCTACGATGCGAGTCACAAGTTCTTCAGGAGTTTTATGGCGAATGGTATCGAGAGCCATGACAAAGCCAGCTTTCGTATCAGCAAAAGCGACTCCCGTGCGCCTGGTGCCTGCGTCGATACCGAGCAGGACAGGCATCCCTTATTTCTGAGGGTTCGGGCTGACCATGCGAGAGAGCGCTGACTTTTTCTTTGCAGCGTTCTTCCAATGGATGATGTTCTTCTTGGCGGCAGTGTCGATGGACTTGAAAGCGGACGGAAGAATTTTTGCAGCTTCGGTCTGCTTACCCTCTTTGACGAGCTCCAAGATTTTCTTCATGTGAGTCTTCATACCGGTTTTAAACGGCTGACGACGTGCGTTGCGCTCCTCGGACTGACGAGCGTGTTTGATGGAGGCTTTCAGGAGTGGCATAAGAGTGTGCTTTAGAGCTCGGAGAGCGTAGGGAAAGGCGGAAACGAAGTCAACTCTGGCTTTCTGGGTTTATTCTAGTCCAGTCGGCATTGGTGCCATGAAGGTACTCGAGAAATCCTGCTGTAGATTCTCAAATGGCAGGAATTGCGGCTTTTTAACCGTGAATGGTGATACTTCAGATCGTGTGCCGATGAAGTCTGCAGTAAAGAGCGGTTTGCCATTCAACTTTCCCGAAGCTTTGACATTGACGACAAAATCTTTGAGAGAGTTCGAGAGGTTGGCCGACATTCCTTCTATGGTGATGATGAGCTTCTCCTGCGGGAGGACGATGACGCCGCGGCTGATCTCAATCTTTTCCATCGAGAGCGTTGTCATATCAAGCTCTATCGAGCCAGCCAGGTTTCCTGTTTCAGGATCGGTAACGGTGAGATCTATGTATTTGGAGTTCACCGTTCCCTGTACGACAGTTTTCTCGCCTGAGGTCACCATGAGTGAGTCGCCGGTGCGAGTGACGGTCAGTGCCTGGTTCGTTTTTTTGTCTGTGAGGACCAGGGTAAAGTTTTTGTCTGTACGTGTGAATGTGATGTGACCGTTGAGTACGCCTTGTTCATCAAAGATGTCGCCGTCGAAACCTGTGAGGTCATACGTCTTCGCATCAGCACTGATGACTCCTTTGACCGAGCCCATCGTACGAAGGAACTCCGCATCGTTCTTCGTCAGAGACTCCATCATGGTTTTTAGTTCTGCATTCGTTCGCATTTGCGTTTCCCATGATGGACCGGAGACTTCCTCTACATAGGTAAGGAAAGCCCGAACTGTTTCACGTACTTTCTTTTTGTCAGATTCGACGCGCACATGAATCTGTCCGTCTTTTTCGGGCAGAAGCTCAGTCCCCTTCCAAAGATGCATGCCGTTTCCAAGTTTTTCCAGCTGCGCCGGTGTCATGCGAATGCCACGCAGAGCGTTTGATAAAATTTCGTCAATTGGTGGCTGGGAAGTCTCACCTTTGTCTCGTGGAAGGTCTTTCAGGATGACATCAAGTTCCTCGAATGTCTTGCCATACCAATTTTTAGAAATGGCTTCTGGAAGCGAAAAAGGAGTAGGTAAGAATGCCGGTGCCGTTGCGTCGACTTTCTCAAAGTTGACGGAGAGCGTGCGGTCGACAGCGCGTGCGTTCAGAAGTGCGTACAGGCTGACTTGTTCGGATTTTCCAGTGCCAGGTGTTCCGGGTGGAATGTCTGCTTTTGCGATCAGCGTCACGGTAAGGTCTGCAGTAGGACTTTTTACATTTGTTGCATCAGACATCATGGATGACGTGAGACTGAGCGTTGCGTTTCCTTTATAGCTTTCTGCTGCTGGAAGAATTTTAACGTTCAACGTCGTTGTCGTTTTTGCGATGAGCGGATGTTCGATCGTGACGGCGTACTCCATGAGGTGGGTCATCATTCGTTCATGCATCTTCGTCAGTGCGAGATCAGCACCACTGTCCCCTCCCCCGCCGCAGGCAGAGAGAAGTAGGCAAAGTGAAGCGAGTGACAAACGGATGCGATGCATGGAAACGGGGGAAAACGTGTGGCCCTCACAGTACCATGAAATGACACGTCCGAACCCCTTTGTTGTGGTACTATCACTGTGCACGGTAAAGGTACCGATGTGCGTTTGATATTTCTGCCATCCCAGACACCACAATGTGCGGAATCTTCGGATACATCGGCGAGAAGGATAATGCGGGCTCTCTCGTGATCAAGGGTCTCAAAAATCTTGAGTACCGCGGTTACGATTCATGGGGTGTTGCCATTCGTAAAGAAGACGGTGCACTGAGGATCGGCAAAGACATTGGAAAGATTGGCGCTGTAAAACCGGAAGACTACGCAGATACGTCCAGTCTTGCGATTGCACACTCACGTTGGGCAACACACGGTGGTGTTACCAAGGAAAACGCACACCCGCACACCAGTTGTGATGACCGCATTGCGGTTGTTCATAATGGTATTATTGAGAACTACGTTGAGCTTCGTACCGAACTAAAGGCGAAAGGTCATACATTCAAATCTGAAACTGATACTGAGATCATTCCTCACCTGATTGAGGAATTATTGAAGACCGGTTTATCCCTACAGGACGCCGTTCGTGCAGCATGCCTTCGTTTTACTGGACGCTACGCCGTTCTCGTGATGGATAAGCTTTCCAAGGGTCTTGTTGCGGCGCGCACGGGCTCCCCTCTTATCGTCGGTGTAGGAAAAAATGAATACTTCGTCGCGTCGGATATTCCGGCGTTTTTGGAACATACGCGCACGGTGAAATATTTGGACGATGGTGAAATGGTCGTCATCGAAGGTGGCGCTATTAAGTTCTTTGATATCGAATCCGGTAGTGAAAGAAGTAAGCGTGATGTCACGATCGACTGGGAGGTGAAAGATGCAGAGAAAGGAGAATACGAGCACTACATGATGAAAGAGATTATGGATCAGAAAGATTCGATCCGCCGTGCGACTCATCAGGATGATGCAGAGATCAACGAAGTCGCGAAGGCCATCGAGACATGTCTTGGTTGCATCCTCACCGCATGCGGTACAGCCGGCAAAGTGTGTATGGCTGCCGACTACTTCTTCTCGGTTGTCGCCAAGCGCCATGTGAACTTCACGCCTGCCAGCGAGTTCCCGATTTTCCATCATTTCCTGAAGCCTGAGAGTCTCATCATTGTCGTGTCTCAGAGTGGAGAAACAGCTGACGTGCTAGAGGCCATGAAAGTTGCGAAGGCTGCAGGCTCTAAAGTTTTAGCCATTGTGAATACACAAGGCTCGAGCATTGCACGCGCTGCTGACTACACACTGCTCATCAATGCAGGGCCTGAGAAAGCCGTTGCAT
>JAYTPR010000115.1:0-2428 GCA_043747095.1 Candidatus Peribacterales bacterium | reverse complement strand
GTGCGACCATTAACGGTTTTGGCCTCGGTTCTTGTAATTCTTTAAACCAGAAACTCATCTACAACAACTCTACAAACAGGTTCGAATGTGGAACAGATGCAGGAGCTTCCGGTTCCTTGGGAACAGGTAACGTTCTGACGATTGGCGATCCGCGCTACGTGAACGTCTCCGGTGACACGATGACAGGCGCGCTCAACGTTCGCTCGTCCATCTCCGGTTCACAGCTCACCATTAGCGGTCAGTCCAACCTCTCTGGTGCACTCACAGTAAAAGGAGCAACAACGATCAAGTCGACACTCGGCGTCACGGGTAACGTCACAACCGATGCTGATCTTACGATCAATACTGATGCAGGTGCAGTCGACGCCAACCTTACCTTTGGTAACGCTTCAGGAAACCAGACGATCAAGTTCTTGAATGGTCTCCAGAAATTTGAATTCAGTAGAGCTATTCGCGTCCTCGGTAACATCTCTGGTTCTACGCTGACGATCGACGGAGCTGCGACGGTGCAGTCACTCACGTCCAATGGAAACATTGCGACCAATACAAATATCACAGCTGCAGGCAACATTTCGGCTGCAGGCTCTCTCTCGGGCTCCACGTTCTACGGAGCAAACCTTGGTTCTTGTAACGGAGCCGGTCAGAAACTGCTCTACAACTACGCTACGGGTAAGTTCCAGTGTGGTACAGACCTCAATGGAAGCTTCTCCACGGGTAACGTTCTCACGATCGGTGACTCTCGCTACGTGAACGTCTCCGGTGACACGATGACAGGCGCGCTCAACGTTCGCTCGTCCATCTCGGGTTCACAGCTCACGATCAGCGGTCAGACTAACCTCTCTGGTGCACTGACGGTAAAGGGTGCAGCGACACTCAAATCGACGCTCGGTGTTACGGGTAACGTCACGACAGATGCTGATCTTACGATCAACAATGACGGCGGTGCCACGGATGCTCAGCTCAGCTTCGGTAACGCATCTGGTACGCAAACCTTGAAGTTCCTCAACTCTTCTCAGAAATTCCAGTTCTCTAGAGGCTTGAGTGTGGTAGGTATCCTCTCCGGTTCACAGCTCGCCATCGACGGAGCAGCCACCATTTCAGGCGCACTTCTCGTGAAGTCTGGCATCAAAACAAAGGGTAACCTTTCCGGTTCCACGCTCACGGTGGACGGTAACGTGACGCTCCACGGTGTTACGTACAACGCTCCAAGCGCGCAGGGTGCTGCCAATACCGTCCTCAAAAATGACGGTGCGGGTAACCTCACGTGGTCCAACACGATTGCAAACGGTAGCGGTCAGATCATGTCGATGCACCCAGACTATCCAGGTGCCATCTACTTCGCATCCGGTGCGAGCATGGTCGGTCAGCTCACGATGTCCGGCGGTACGTCAGGACTTGAAAACAGCTACGCATGGACGACAAGCCGCGGCACGCTCCAGGATTACTGGATCTCCGTACGTGGTCGTGTTCCAGATAACTTCAGCTCATGGGACCCAGTGAAGGCCGTTGAATTCCGCTTCAAGACAGGTGTCCCAGGCGGCCAAAACAACCACCTCTCACTCAAAATCCGTGACACTGCAGGCACGCTCCAGACGCTCACCGGCGGACTCGTCGGTACGGCATTCACCACTGCACGCATCCCGACCCTCAGCGGTACGTGGACTCCAAAGGGATACTTCACCGTCTACGTCAAAGTCGCCTCTACGAGTGCTGCGAACGCAGCCGCGTACGCGAGCTACATCAATATGAACTTCGAATCGACAAACCCGTAATGAGAGACCTCACATAGCGACCGAACATTCTCTTCAAACGAGAGATGGAAACCCCGCAGGGAAGGCGGGGTTTTTCATGTGTGTGAGATTTTGACGATCCAATTTGTCGCTTCTCGATTTCTTCTTGGGGGACCAGGGAACCTTGCCAGCTCCCAGCAACAAGCTCTCGAGCATAGCGAGAGGCTTGGTGCGCAGTCCTCTGGAGTTCCCTAGATCCCCCAAACCCCCATTACCCTCCAGTCTTAACCCATTTTCCTTCGACCACACCTCTTCGGTGTCCCATATGGTTCTGGACGTAGTTTTGAAATGAATTTTCGACTACGTCTTTGAATGATCGTGGCGTGTGCCACTGACTCACGAAAAACTACGTCGTCGCCTTGAAAAAAATTCCGTCGCGCATCTTCGCAAGCGGAGCGTGAAAAAGTCCGCTGTCCGAAGTCCCGCCGAAGCGGGACAAGTTCGGACTTTTTAGCGAGCGAGCGATTGATGCGCAGGATATTTTTTCACAGCGACTGTTTTTTGCTCCACTTTTTTGCGTCAAAAAAGTGGAAATGAAATTACTCAAGCAACGGTAAACCAAGACGATCATCGTAATGTTCCCTGGTCCCCCAAGAAGAAAACGAGATCATTGCTGCGTTCGCCATGCATTCCTACCT
>JAYTPR010000114.1:0-5388 GCA_043747095.1 Candidatus Peribacterales bacterium | reverse complement strand
GAATCTGAATGCCGGCGACAGGAGTGCCGTGCGGGAGTTCGTGCAGAATTTTGTTGTACTGGGCTGCGTGTGTCGTCACACCCTTTGCGATGTCGACACCGATGCCGATGCCGCCAAGGTGCACGTTAGCCTTTCCTCGGCTTTCGGCCGTAGGGATGCGGAGCATCGCCATGACGGGTACGAGGTTAAAGACGACGATACGAAGATCGGGGAGTCCCGCGGGACGAAATGGAACGAAGCAATCATCTGCGACGAGGATTTGCTCGAAGAACGCGATGTCCGCTTGTCCACTGATCGAAAACTTTCCGTCGAGAATGTCTTCGATGTGCTCGCGAAGTCTTTCTTCGGAAATTGGTGTTTTGCCTTGCTCCAAAAATTCTCCGTTACGCCTGCCTTTTAAAATAATAATCCCCTCCCCTCCAAAACCTTCGTTGGGTTTGAGAACGCATTCATCAGGCAGTGAGGAAAAATCGAACGAGCTAAGCTGGCGCCTCGTTTCGATTCTCGCAAACAGTCGTGCAGTCGGTACGCCACGTGCTGAAAGAAATGCTTTCGTCTTCATTTTGTCATCGGCAAATGCGACCGCCTTTTTGGGGTTAAATGGCTTAATGTAGAGTAAATTTCGGGCATTTAAGCCCAAAACGCCTCGGTGGTTCAGGAACGGGATGAACATAGTTTATTCTTCTTCCTGAAGGTGCTTGAAGACCTCGCGGAAGCGGAAGTATTCGACGAGTCTGAGACCCGTCCAGCGACCCAAACCGATGTTGATGAAAATGGTGAGAAGAACAAGTTCTGGATATGCGAGAACAGTGGACTGCAACCAATCCGACTGCACAATGAAGACGCACAGCAGAGAGCCAAAGACAGTTTCTGCAATGCCGAGAATGGCGGAGCGCCAACCTTCTTCTGTTTTCAGGTTCAGGAAATTTTCTGCGAGCGCCGACATGATCAGCAAAATAAAGACCGTGTCTCGTGGGAATGCGAGACCGGCAGACGTTCCGATGGCGACAAGAAGAAGCAGCGTGAAACTGAGCACAGTCAGAATGATGGCGACTTTCGGGATGTAGAGAAGGCGCCAACGCTTCATGGCCGAACGCGTCAGGTAACCCATGATGAGGATAAACAGAAGGAACATCAGTCCGATCTGCCAGCCGAGTGCGAGGAAACTCAGGGCAACGATGGATGGCGTGTATAAGCCAAAAGATGTAATACCAATGATCTGCTTAAGGAACGCGAAGATAGTCGCGATAATTGGCAGAATGAGCAGAAGGATTACTGCCTGAGCAGAGACACCGTGCGATAGAAGATAGTTGACGAGGATCGACATGAAATCCCACGGACGAAGTCCTGCGGATGCCGAGCTCAATGTGAGAGATCCGATATCGCGTGTTTTGATTGCCGTCCGGAACTCATCCATATTTGCGGCATTGATGAGCGGGTTGATGGCTTCACTTCTGGTGATGATGATGTCAGCGGGGTCTAGAAGCGTCAGAGCTCCTTGTGTTGTACGTGCGACAGTACTAAGGCTGCCTTCGGAAAGAATGACGATGGATTGGTTGTGAATAGCTGCTTGGCGCTCAGGATCGGACTGAATGGCGCGCATGAGAGCTTGAAGTCCGGAAATTCCTTCCGTCCAAATGACGATGGCATCGGCACCTGCGAGTGCGCCCTTATCTTCAGAGAGCATCTTCATAAGGACGTCCTCAACGAGCAGTCTAGGCGTTCCTGGAGCGGTTTGAATCACTTTTACAAAGACGCCATCTTTCAGCGCTTCACTCGCATGCGTCATGAGTTTGTCTGGAGACACGGAGTCATCTGCGAGTACGATTATTTTTCGCTTGAAGACTGTCACCGTGTGAACAGCTTCTGCTTCTTCGGCTTTACCACTCAAGCCTGTCGTCTTGAGCGTGAGACGAAATGTCAGCACTCCTGGCTTTTCGGGGGTGAAGATTGCTTCCACATTTCGGCCGATCGCTTGCTTCGTTTCATCGATGGTCCATCGGTAATCAGTTTTGTCTCCTGCGACACGACTCGATGACGCATCCAGAATAATCGTTCTTCCGACGGCAATATCACTTGGTCCGGTGATGACAGCTTGAATGGCATTCGGTTCCAAAGGAACAGACTGCCCAAACACACTCGGTGCAGTGAGCAACGGAGTTAGACCGAGTACAAGCGCAAAAACTAACCGGCGCATGCGCGAATTATACAGGAGAAAATCGCTGAGCACGATCAAGGATTTTCGCGATCTAGAAGCCTTTGTGTGCGCCTTTCCGCAGCATCTGTTGTTTCTGGTTCCGGGACGCTTGGTTGGAGTTGCTGCAGAAAACGTTTTGCTGCGTTATTCCCAGGTTCGACACTCAAGAGATATCGCAGTGCCTTGATAGCAACTGACTTCTTACCGCGTTCGTTCATGCGATAGGCGTATCCGATGGTGATATCGGAATTTTCCGGATTCAGTTCATATGCTTTCACGAGATACGGAAATGCTTTATCTCGTTTTTTTTGCATCTCTAAAATCTGGAAGAGGTTGTAGAGCCCTTCCATGAAGTTTGGATTCCACTCGACTGCTTTCCGAAACATCTCTTCGGCTTCCAAGAGCTTTCCTTGATCCTGATACACGGCACCGAGATTATTGTATGCGGCAACGTAACTCTCATCGAAACGAATGGCTTCCTTGTAATATCCAACAGCTCTGTCCGCATTACCTCTTTGTTCTTCGAGAGAACCTAAAAAGAAAAACGGCTCAGGATTTGTCGGATCAAGGATTCTGGCCTGTCCGTACAGTGTCTCAGCTTCATCTAGCTTTCCTTGTCTTGCCGCAGCACTGCCGATGCCTGTGTAGTACGCAATGTTCTTTTGAATCTTCAGGCCTTCTTCCAGTACTTCAATTTCGTCCACTCCCCTCCCCTGGTTGCGGTACACGGCAGCAAGACTTGTGCGAGCCGACACAGAACCTGGGTACAACGTGAGAACATAGGAGAAGAGCATTTCATCATTCACCCACAGTTTTGTCTGGTTCATGGACATGACTGCAAGAGTTGCTGCGATGATTCCAAGAACTGTGGCCTGAAGTTGTCGTACCGTTCTGCTGCGAATCCTATCCACGACCTCGCTAAAGCCAACTGCAAGCAAAAGTACCAGCCAAACCATCGGTAGATACGCATAACGATCAACCGCAAAGAACACCATCGTGCCTTTGTGAAAGTTCAGAAATGACGGAGCAAGCGTTGCGAGAAACAGTAGTGAACAAATGGCGACCCATTTTGTTTTTTGTAGAGTAACAAGTGTGATGATGCCAACAACGGCAATAATACTAAGAGGCACGTAAAAATCTGGTGATGAAATCGTGATGGCCTTCAGATATGGATAGATAGGAGAGAGATTTGTCGGAATGATGAGTTTCTCGAGATAGAACACTGTGCTCTTTGCGGCCATGAGCAGTGTTTCCGTAAGCGTAGTAGAGCCGATGACACGCTCTTTACCGACTGCTGCGATCATCGCAAATACCCCGGAGAGAGCGAAAAACGGAACGGTGTCGAGAAGTGAGCGCAGTGTCCATTCTTTTCTTTCACGCATGAGTGCTTCCAAAAGTAGGATAGCTACCGGAAGCGTCAGGATGGAAACCTTCGCTAGTAGTCCAAGGACAAATAGCCCCAGTGCTGCAGTCCACAGACGTCGGTTTCCTGCGTACAGGTACCGCAAGTACACACACATTGTGGCCAGATAAAAGAAGGACGACAGCACATCTTTTCGTCCAGAGAGCCATACGGCTGCTTCGGTATTGATGGGGTGGATGACAAAGAGCAGTCCGCAGCCAAGCGCGATGCGCTTACGTCCAAGAAGAAGGAAAATGAGATAGCTCACAAGTGCGCCGTTCAGTGCATGGAGTACAAGATTGGTAAAATGGTGCATTCCCCCGCTGAGACCACCAAGCAGATAGTCGAACTGATAACTGAGAAGCGTGACTGGAATGTAGAGTTCCGGATCGAAGGTCGTGAATGCCTGTTTGATGTGAGAGAGCGAGGGTCCGCGAGCTGCGAGGTTTCCGTAGATAAGGTATGAATCGTCAAAGTCGAGAAAGCCGAAACCGACTGCTACACCAAAGACGATGAAGACCGCCAAAAGCATAAGCCCGAGAGTGATACCTATTTCCGTCCGAGACAACTGCAAGCCGGAGTTAGAATGAGGTTCTGGCACCATAAAAGGCTAACACTACAGCCTTTGGAAGGCTAGTGACGATATCTGTGATGGTGCAAGTTTCTGAAACTAAGGATGAGGAATTTGCATTACTTCATCCTTAGTTCAGGAGAACGATCGACAGCACTCAGCCTCCTCTTTCCACCGTTACTTTTCCTGGAATCGTTTTACCTCGCGTGCGAGCGCCTTGCGGCCAAGCAGCATGAAGAGTCCGGGGCGGATCATGATCTCCACGATAAGAGAAAGTAGTGACCCTCCGAACATCGTAATACCCAAGGGGTAGAGAATTTCAGTGCCGGGTTTCCCTGCACCCATAATGAGCGGGATGAGAGCAAGAAGTGTGGTGGCTGAGGTCATGACCATCGGCGTAATGCGATTCAAGCTTCCATGGACGATCAGCTCTTCGCTGAAAGGCATTCCTTCTTCCGTGGCCTGATAAATGTAGTGCTCGATGAGCAGGATGCCGTTTCGTGCGGCAACTCCGAGCAGCGAAATGAGGCCGACAAGACTGGCGAGATTCACGATGTTCCCTGCAAAGAGAATTGCAATCATTCCTCCTAAGTATGTTACAGGCACGATGATGAGCACCTGCAGCACAAAGGCCATGGATCGAAATTTAAAGTAGAGTGATCCGATGACGCCGATGAAGGCGAGAATGCTGTAGAAGATCAGCTTTCTCGATGATTCTTGCTGGCTTTGGTACGTACCCTCGAAACTCAGGAAGTACCCTTGGGGCAACTTGAGTTCTTTACCCACACGTTCCTTCAGAGCTTCGATGATCGTGACGCTGTCTCCGTCAAGAATGCCAGATGAGATGACAACACGCCGCTGTCCATTGTCATGACTGATGCTGCTGCGCCCCTCCCGGATAGCAATGTCTGCGACAGCGGAGAGAGGTATGACCGTATCCCTCGGCGTACGGATAAGCAGTCGCCCGACATCTTCTGGAGAGCGCAGGGAGCGCTCGTCGAGACGGATCACGAGTGGGAAGCTGCGTGAGCCTTCGAGGATCTGCCCGATTTTCTCCCCTGCAAGCTGCACTTCAAGAATGTCGGTAAGGTCACCGAATACGAAGCCGTATTGTGCTGCTCGCTCACGGTTCGGTGTGATCGCGACCTGCGGCACCGGAATCCCCTGTTCTACGACTGGATTCAGCGTGCCTGGGATTTGCGCCAAAATATCGCGGAT
>JAYTPR010000113.1:0-3474 GCA_043747095.1 Candidatus Peribacterales bacterium | reverse complement strand
AGAGAAAAGCCGGCCTGAGATTCTCGCGTCAGCCAAAGGAAAAACAGTGCTCTATAAAGGAGGACTCTTTGACAAACCGTGATTCTTCCCCGATCCTCTCGCCTGACTATGAGCAAACATTTAGTGATCGTCGAAAGCCCGACGAAAGCAAAAACCATCAAGCGCTTTCTTGGAAAAGACTACGTTGTCGAGTCCAGCATGGGCCACATCCGAGATCTTCCAACGAGCGAAATCGGTATCGATGTCGACGGTGATTTTGAGCCGACGTACATCATCCCAAAGGAGAAGGCGACGACGGTGAAGAACTTGAAAGCAGCACTAAAAGAAGCAGAGACACTCTGGATCGCAACTGATGAAGACCGCGAAGGAGAAGCCATTGGTTGGCATTTGCTTGAGGCGCTCAAGGTGAAGAACCCTGAGAAAGTGAACCGCATTGTCTTTCACGAAATCACTGAAAGCGCGATCAAAGAAGCTATCGCGAACCCACGTCACTTGGATTACAAACTCGTCCACGCGCAGCAGGCGCGTCGTGTTCTCGACCGATTGGTCGGTTACACGCTCTCTCCTTTTCTCTGGAAGAAAGTGTACCGCGGTCTTTCCGCCGGTCGTGTGCAGTCTGTCGCCGTCCGCCTGATCGTCGACCGCGAGCGTGAGATTCAGAAATTTAAGGCTGATGAATACTGGACGATCCAGGCTGATCTCAAGAAAAATTCCGGTGAAGAATTTTCTGCCGACTTCAAAGTAAAGAACGGTGAAGCGTTTACTCCAACAAACGAAAGTGAGGCCAAGAGCATTGTGACTGATATCGAGGGTGCACCGTTTGTGGTGAAGTCTGTTGATACGAAAGAGCTCAAGAAGACGCCACCCGCACCGTTTACGACATCGACGCTGCAACAGGAAGCTGCTCGTAAACTCGGTTTCTCTGTGAAGCAAACGATGGTCGTCGCACAGCAGCTGTACGAAGGTGTCAGTCTTGGTAAAGGAGCAGGCACGTCCGGTCTCATCACATACATGCGTACTGACTCCGTGAACTTGAGCGAAAAAGCACTTGCTGATGTGAAAGAAACAATCGAAAAAAACTACGGACGTGAATACGTTCTCGCATCTCCGCGTGTGTATAAGACAAAAGCAAAGGGCGCGCAGGAAGCGCACGAAGCTATCCGCCCAACGGAAGTGAGTAGGACTCCACAGTCGCTGACAGACGTCCTCGATGATCAGCAGATGAAGCTCTATTCGCTCATCTGGAACCGCACGATGGCAACCCAGATGGCAGCCGCAGAACTGAAGCGTGTTGGTGCTGACATCGAAGTAAAGGGAAAAGCGAACGTCTACATCTTCCGCGCTACAGGACAGACCGTTCTGTTCGATGGTTTCCTTCGCGTCTATTTCGAGGACAAAGATGAAGAACAGATCGAAAAAGACAAAGCTGCGGGTGAAGCTGATGGTGAGAAATTTTTGCCGGAACTTAAAAAAGATGAAGCTCTTGATCTCGAGAAACTCACCGACGAACAGCACTTCACCAAACCACCACCACGCTACACAGAAGCTTCACTTGTGAAGAAGCTGGAAGAGGAAGGCATCGGTCGTCCGTCCACGTACGCTCCTACTATTTCCACCATTCAGCAGCGCGGCTATATCCTGAAAGAAGGGAAACAGCTGTCACCTCAAGACATCGCGTTTACGGTGATCGATCTCCTTGCTGCGCACTTCACGGACATCGTGGACCTCAAGTTCACGGCGCGTATGGAAGAACAGCTCGATGACATCGCTGAAGGAAAAGAAGAGTGGGTTCCGTTCATGAGGAGTTTCTTCGGACCGTTTAAAAAACTCGTCGACGAAAAAACGAAGGAGATTAAAAAAGAAGATGTGATGAAAGATCGCGAGCTTGGCATGGACGAAGAATCTGGTTTGCCGATCGTCGTGCGCACAGGTCGCTTCGGTGCCTACGTGCAGCTCGGTCTCTGGGACAAAGAGAAGGGCAAGAAAGCCAAGCCAAAAGCTGCATCACTTTTTAAAGAGATGAAGCCGGACACGGTGACACTCGAGCAAGCAAAGGCTCTCCTGTCGTTCCCACGGAACCTGGGCAAGGATGAGCACGGCAACTCCGTAGAGCTTCATCTTGGCCGCTTCGGACCGTACCTGAAGGCCGGTGACACCACGGCGTCGATCCCGAAGGAGCAGCATCCGTTCCTCGTTGATCTGCCGATGGCACTCCAGTTCCTCACGATGAAGATTCAGAAGACAACGGCAGGACCACTGCGCACGCTTGGTGAAGACCCAGAGACGAAAGGCGAGATCACGGTGAAGGACGGTCGCTACGGCCCGTACGTCACAGACGGCAAAACCAACTGCTCGGTACCAAAGAAGCTCGATGCCCAGACCATAACGCTCGAAGAAGCTGCAGCCTTGCTCAAGCGCAAGCGCGAGGCTCCACCAAGCAAGTGGAAGGGTAAGGGTGGATGGAAAAAGAAGGGCGACTAAACGTTCCGTTCCTGAAGACTTCACGGTACGATGCCGTGGCTTCCTGATCTTTCTACGTCGTTACAATCTAGGCGCTTCGCTCAGCTGCCTAGTCCCGCGGATGCGGGACGTAAAAATAAAAGGGAGCTCGATTATCACTCGTTCCTTCTACAATCTTCGAACACATAGGCGCTTAGCTCAGCTGGTAGAGCATCAGTCTCCAAAACTGAGGGTCGTAGGTTCGAACCCTACAGCGCCTGCCAAGTAATTCATGAAAGGGAAACTGCGTTTCCCTCTCATGAGCTCACCCTTCCTTAAACGGAGTGGCTCCAGTGTCGGGGCCCGCCTTCGGCACCCAACACTTCGCCACGGCTTTTTGTTTACAGAAGCCTTTCTTGAAGCATAGGCATGTGGCCTTTTAGACCTGCAATAAAAGCAGGGCTACCGTTTCGAATTATGAACACTCCTCCACAGACTCCAGACCAGACTCCAAATCCCATCGACCAAGGTGCGAATTATCTGATCAGTGTGATGGCACAGGGGAATCCGGCGAATGTCGTTGCGGCCGTACAGCAACTCACGACTCAGTACGATGCGCGAGTGGCAACATTGATGCTCGATGCTGCTGGGAAAAAAATCGGGCAGGGGCAACAGTATTACAATCAAGCAGGACAGCAGTGGCATGTCGCACTACAAAGCGTCGGCATGACTCCCCAAAGACTTGGCGCACAGGTGCAACAAATCGTCCGAGAAACGACTACAGAAAATACTGAGAGTGCCTCCGCTTAGCGGGCGAGAGCGCGGTAACCCCACGCAGCGAGTATGCCACCTGCGATAGGACCGAGGATGTAGGCTGCGGAGAGTGAACCGATGCCCGCAGCGACTGCTGGGTTGAGGACACCGTTTGATTGTGCCGATGCTGCAAGAACGCCCAAGGTGAGTGCGGTACCGATCGTAAGCCCTGATGCGACGTCAGAAACCTTTCCGTGTACTACAGACGAAACGCCGAGCACC
>JAYTPR010000112.1:0-7584 GCA_043747095.1 Candidatus Peribacterales bacterium | reverse complement strand
GCATCGGACCCCTGGGAATCATCTCAGGTCTACTCAGCAATCCGACGCCAGCGCGTGTCCATGTCGTTGCAGGAATGCTACGAGGAACATGGCAGCACGGCGAAGAGTTGCACGAGTGGTGTTCAACCCAATTGCTGCTCGCCTAACCGAAGGCACACGAACAAGATGCACGGAAGGTTTACTCCTTCCATCCGGCGGACTTCGGTCCGCCATTTTTTGATAGAGCCCTAATAGAAGCCATTTTATCGATCTTAAAGGTCATGTATATTTTCGTACACAAAATGTATTCAAAACATGTGATTGGAATCCTATCGAGCCCTAAAGCTTGCGGATTTTCTAGTCTCGATTACGATGCGATGAACCCTGAAGAAAAGAAGCGGGTTCACTGCCAACAATCCAAACACACGAAGACAAACACACATAAGACGCCCCGGACGCGGGGCACCACAAGATCCTTCACACCACCGATCATCAGTAGAGAGAAAGATGCCTACACAGTAGTTCTGACTCGTTCCTCCTGGCCATTCATCTGCAATCCTTGCACAATTCTGGGTATAGCAACGCTCGGTTCTCTTGTAGCCATCTTTCTCTCTGCTCTGCAACGTCGTCGTCCGACTTATGAGACTTATCATCGGGCGATGCACCCAACACTCCCCAGTGTCGTTCCTGCGTGGTAACACCTTGTAACGACCGGTCCGGGGACTTCGTGAGGCCACGAGGAGAAACAAGAGGCCAAAGCACAGCAGATGAGGGGAATCTCCCCGCAAACGTTACCTGCGTATCGGCAACGCCTCACGGCAATGACGAAACCCGCAGAAAACAAAAACAAAGGCCCCTCGGGGTCTTTTTTTTATTGTGAGAGGAAACCGTAGGTTTCCTCTCACGGGCTCTCCTTCCTCTTAGCGGTGTCGCTCCAGACAGGCGGAGCCTGTCTTCGCGAAGGGAACGTGAGAAAAGCGCATGTTTGAGGCCGAAGGCCGAGTTTGCGCTTTTCTAGTGACCTAGCGATTGATGCGCAGGATATTTTTTCAGAGCGACTGTTTTCTTTCTCCACTTTCTTTTGCGTCAAAAGAAAGTGGAAAGATTATCTTACCTAGTAAAACAAGAACATCACCGAATCCACAGTGAAGCTGTACGCTACACTTATCCTGTGAAACGGACACTCCTCCTCGTGGTCACGGCATTCTTCCTTAGTATTCCTGCCTTAGCTTCGGCAATGACGTTCGAACCAGTTATAGAAGCCGGACGATCATTCTGGACTTTTGAGCCTGAGCGGCCTTACAGCATCAACTTCCTATGGGGACCACAAATAGGCTTTACGGAAGCCGAGCGTGGAAAGCTCTATGCAGCCCTCCGGCCGCCCTACCACTCTGGAACCTTCGCGCTCAATATCGCCACTACTGGGGCACTCCTTCTCATGATCGGAATCGGGATCATGCAGAGAGCATCACGACAGACTATCTTTGTCCGATGGAGTATTTTCGTTCTCTGCGCCTGGGTTTTCTTTGATCTTCGTATGGGATCAGAATTTCTGTCGTGGGTCATCCATGACCATCAAACGTACATCACTGCCACTGCTGGAGAACGAACATTTCGTGACCGGAAACAATTTTACGACTTTGCCGAATTTACGAAGCCATACGTCACTGACCGAGCGAGTTACATCTTCTTTGCCAAACAGCCTTGGCCGTACCTCGGCAACATGCGCTATCTCACATATCCATCCATTCCTGGTATCGACTACGCACATGACGACACCTGGGTGATCTATGACCGACCGGACATCATGATGGATGCTGATGGACGACTGAGTACGGAAGGCATCGCTCTGACCGAGCCTGGAACGATTGCGGGGCGCTTCGATGAGTCATCATTCGTCTTTCGCCTCACCAAATGAACATCCTGGCCTTCATCGTCGGCATTGGTATCACAACCTCTCTGGGATGGCTTCTCCTTGCGACGATCGAGGGTCGTAATCGTGTACTTTCTACCGCGGAACGGGTCAGCTTTGCCATCATCCTCGGCCCGACATTCTCGATGTTCATCGTCTTTCTCTGCCACATTGCAGGACTCACAGCATTGAACCTGATCGGATTTGTCGCACCTCTTTTGACTGTGATGCTTGCACTGACAATTGGAGCATGGAACCGTGGCGCATTTCACCAGAGGCTGGATGCACATCCGTTTGTGAGTACGATGACATACCCACCATGGATGAAAATAGGCGTACTGCTTCTGTGTGTGTGGACAGGCATCAAAATTTTTGCCGGTGCCTATGACCTAGTCTCTGTACCGACATATTGGGATGACTCCTTCAATAACTGGAACATGCGCGGAAAAATATTTTTCGTGACACAAAAACTCACACTCGAGATTCCAGCAGGCAATGGACTGACGACACTCGCAGATGGCGTTGGATCGTATCCGCCAATGCTTCCGATGATGAAAACATGGGTCTCTGTGCTGCGCGGAGAATGGACTGAGCCGCTGGTAAACGGCGTGCACCTTGTATGGTTTTTTGGTCTTCTTTCTGCGCTCTACCTGATACTACGTCGCTCGTTTGATCCCCTACTATCAGCACTTGGAATCTGGGCATTCGTATCACTCCCGCTTGTACTCATCCATGGTAGCAATCCATATGCCGATATGTTTGTGGCTGCGCATCTGCTCGTCGCAGTGGGATGCTTACTTGGCATTCGCAGATCATCGTCGGCAAACGACATCACAACCTGGACGAAACTTTTCTATCTTACGCTCGGACTTTTAGCACTGACAAAAAACGAAGCACTCGTCCTCCACATCCCTCTTCTTATTCTTGCTGCTGTATCGTTTGATATCCGCCGCAAACATCTGGTGGCATCAGCTGAATACAGAAAGACGATCCTCATCGGACTATGCCTCATGGCCACGTTTGCTCTTCCGTGGATTTACTTCAAATGGACCCATGGACTGACGTTCGGAAATGCAAAATCAATCAGTGGACTTTCCATCTCTTTCAATGCTGCGGTACCTAAAGCTATCTGGATTCATCTGAGCCATGAGCCAAATTGGCTTCTTCTGCCGCTTCTTTTACCGCTCACTCTCATAGCTGCAGGAAAATCATTCTGGAAAACTCCAGAGGCTGTTCTTGGAGCTTTTGTCATTGCTGAGATTATGCTGCAATTCGGCATCTTCCTCTTCGTTCCAAGCCTTGGAACCGAAGCCATCAATCAAACCGGCCTCAGCCGCGGCCTGCTACACATCGCGCCTCTTGCAATTCTGCTACTCTTTTTTACAGCGAAGTCGTCAATCACGCATCATCAAGACTAGCCAAGTGCTGCGGCGGCTGCCGAGAGTTCAGCGAGCTCAGCGGTGATGTTGGCCTGACGCGTTTGGTTATAGGAGAGAGTGATGTCATCCAAGATTTCGGATGCGTTGTCCGTTGCGTTGTGCATCGCAAGCATGCGTGCAGAATGCTCTGATGCCACTGATTCTAGTACGGCTTGATAGACCTGCGTTTCCGTCAGCTGCGGGAGAATCACATCTAACACTTGAGTCGCATTAGGCTCAAAGATGTACTCCTGGCCTTTGCCGATCTCGGTGATGATAATTTCTTGCTGCTCCTTTGTCTGCTTCTTTACTTCAGCAAGAGTCGTGAGTACTTCACGCACTTCACTCGGTGAAAAGGGCAGCAGAACTTTCACGGATGCCTGCTGAACGATGGGTGAGATGAAGTCTGTGTACACGAGCACTACATGGTCATAGGTCCCCTTCCGGAATTCATCGATAGCGAGCTTGGTGATAGGGAGAACGTCTTTAATACTTGGATGGTTACTAAGCGAAGGAAATGTTGCGATGACAGTCCTATTCTGACGCGTGAGAATTTGATGTCCTTTGCGACCAACGGTAATGAAATCCATCGACTCAAACGACTTGAGAGTCGAAAGGGTCTTGAGATAATTCTGCAACGAACGCATGAGCTGCGCATTCAGTGAACCGCAGAGACCGCGATCTGACGTGAAGACGATGCCCAGCACACGCTTCACTTTGCGCTGCACGAGAAACGGATGCCCGCTTGCGTGCGACCGACCAATGCTGAGAAGGATCTCCCATGCATGCAGAGCGTACTTACGAAGCGCCTGCGCATGCTGGACGGCTTTGCGCATCTTGGAGGCGGCCACCAGCTCCATGGCTTTGGTGACCTGGCGAGTCGATTTGATCGCCTTCATTTTGCGCCGGATATCGCGGAGGCTGCGTGCCAGGGTGCGGGAGGGAAATGTTACGTAGCTGACGTTTTCTTGGCTGTAGGAAGGTCTTTCTTCTCGACCTTTAAGCCGGCCGCAGTGGTCTCCTGAGGCAGGAATCCTTCAGCATTTTTCCGAGAGACCACAAGGCGCTTCAGCTGATCCTCAGCATCCGGTGTCAGTTCTAGATCAAGAACTTTCAGAAGATCGAAGTGCTTGTCAGAAAGATATTTCAGGAATGTATCGATGAATGCCTTCACGTCTTTGACCGGAATATCATCAAGGTAACCATTCACGGCAACGTACAGCATGGAAACCTGCTCTCCCACGGAAAGCGGTTGGAACTGATCCTGCTTCAAGATTTCCGTGAGTCGAGCACCACGATCAAGCTGCTTTTTTGTCGCAGCATCAAGAT
The DNA here is from genome assembly GCA_043747095.1 of Candidatus Peribacterales bacterium. Classification (GTDB taxonomy): domain Bacteria; phylum Patescibacteriota; class Gracilibacteria; order Peribacterales; family Peribacteraceae; genus JAGORY01. The sequence goes on along the minus strand of JAYTPR010000112.1, from coordinate 2,946 downwards.
CTGAACCGAACTGTGCAAAGACCGCGAGCTCGCGATACTGCGCGAGGTCCAAGCGCATCTTTCCGGCGACTTTCTTCATAGACTTACGCTGAGCGGCGGAACCAACGCGTGAGACTGACGTACCGACGTTCACGGCAGGCCGCACGCCTTTATAGAAAAGGTCTGCCTCAAGGAAAATCTGACCATCGGTAATGGAAATGACGTTCGTTGGAATGTACGCCGCGATATCGCCGGCCTGTGTTTCGATGATAGGCAGAGCAGTGAGTGATCCTCCTCCATGCTTCTCGTCCAAGCACACAGCGCGCTCGAGTAGACGAGAATGGAGGTAAAAAACGTCACCCGGATAGGCCTCGCGTCCTGGCGGGCGGCGGAGCAAGAGTGAAATTTGGCGATATGCCCATGCCTGACGCGAAAGATCGTCGTACACGATGAGAACGTCTTTACCTTGATCAACAAAGTACTCAGCCATGGCTGTACCGGCAAACGGAGCGATATACGAAAGAGCGGCAGGCTCAGAGGCTGAGGCACTCACAACGATGGTGTACTCCATGGCACCATGCTTCTCAAGCTCAGCGACGATGCGAGCAACCTTTGCTTCTTTCTGACCGATCGCGACATAGATACAGGTCACAGGACGATCCGTGGTTTGAGTTTTTTTCTGATTAATAATCGCATCGATAGCGACGGCTGTCTTGCCTGTCTGACGATCTCCAATGATGAGTTCGCGCTGTCCGCGGCCGACGGGAATCATGGCATCGATGGCCGTGATGCCGGTCTGCAGCGGAACGCCGACTGATTTTCTTTCGATGACACCGGGTGCAATTTTTTCAACGGGATAGTACTCGGTGAGTTTCATGGCAGGCCTGCCATCTTTCGGTTCACCAAGCGGAGTGACAACTCGTCCGATGAGTGCGTCACCAACTGGGACGGAGAGCACTTTCCCCATGGCTTTGACCGTGTCGCCCTCACTGACTTTTGTGAAGTCACCGTAGATAACGGCTCCTACAAGCTCTTCTTCCAGGTTCAGTGCACTACCAATCACGCCATTGCCGAAGTCGATCATTTCACCGGAGCTCACCGTCGTGAGACCAGAAATTTTGGCGATACCGTCACCGATCTGAACGACGGTTCCGACATGTTCCTCTGCAACGGATGGCTTATAGTGCGCAATCCGTTCTTCGAGTGTCTTGATGAGGTTGGCGGAGAGTGACATGAAAAGATTGGAGAATGGCGATTAATCGAGCGGCTGAAGACATGTCTTGAGAAGGTTAGCGAGAGCGCCTTGGATACTGCAGTCGATACGACGATGATCGACCAGAAGGACGCTGCCCCCGATCAGTTCAGGGTCGGTAGCTCGTTCCATACGAACGGTCTTTCCGGATTTTTCTTTCAGCAGTGCGCCCACAGTCTCTGCGGAGATGGAATGTTCGTTTGGAACAACGAGAAGTCCTGAGGAAATACTGCCGCGTTTCTTGAGTTCTCTTTCGAGGAGCTTCACAAACTGTCGAAACGTAACACCGGGGCACTTGCTCTTCAGTAGTCTGATGGCACTTTCGCACGCTTCATCGGCATGCATGGCAGGATTCTGCTCCATGGAGTCGACGAGTGAACGCGCGATGTCTTTTGGTCTGATCCTCATGAGAGCAATGTCGGAAGATTCTTTTTCAGCTCAGTCTCAAAACTCTCTTGGTCTTCCTTCGAAAATTCTCGACGAAGAATCTTTTCAGCGGAAAGAACAATCGCGTGAGCAAGCTTGTCCTGCACTTCTTTCGCTACCTGAGAACGCTCCATCTCGAGCTGCTGCCTTCCCTTCGTAATGATTTGATCGGCATGAAGCTTGGCTGCTTTTTCAATCTCGATACGAATAGCTTCAGCCTCCGTCTTAGCGCGACCAAGCAACTCACCTGCTTCCTCATCCGCCTTGCGGAGGATTTTGGTACGATCTTTATCGATCTGCTCTTTGTGGCGATCGATCTCTTTCACCTTCTCCATGGACTCCGCCACAAGAGTACGACGCTCATCAATCACTTTGAGCACCGGTTTGTAGACGAATTTCACAAGGACGAAAACTAAAATGGCGAAGTTGACTGCCTGCGCGAGGAGCGCAAACCAATCAATACCGAGGGCGCGAAGAATTTCTATCATGGTCGTGAGTGGGAAAAAGCAGTGACGTTTAGACGAATTTCATAATGAGCGCGATGACCAGACCGTAGATGGCGATAGCCTCGGCAAACGCGATAGAGAGGATGGCAAACGTCTGAATACGAGCGCCTGCCTCCGGATTGCGACCGATGGCTTCTACGGCCTTTGCGCCGATGAAACCGATGGCGATAGCCGGGCCAAGGGAACCGAAGCCGATCGTGATGGCGACCGGAAGGTTCTTGTCAGCGAGCAAGCTGACCGATGAACTTGTGGTAACTGGATCCATGGGGCTGAGGGGAAAAGAATGAAAGTAGTAAACGCTTATTTAAGCTGCAACTGCGGCAGGAGGAGCTGCATGCTCTTCAGGGTGATGGCTGGTAACGGCACTCTTCAGGAATGCAGTAGTCAGGAGTGCGAAAACCAAGCCCTGAATGAGTCCGACAAAGAGCTCCATGCCAAGGAATGGCACAGGAGCCAAGTATGGCACCAAGTAGGAGATGACGATGAGTAGCACTTCTCCGGCGAAGATATTTCCGAAGAGACGGAATGTAAACGAGATGACTTTAGACAGTTCACCGATCATTTCCAGAATTCCGACAAACGTGCCGATGGGATCTTTCCATGGCGGAATGAGAAACTTGGATGAGTAACCATAGACACCGAGCTCTGACATTCCGAAAAACTGCACACACGCCATAGCGATAAGCGCGATCGCAAGAGTCATGTTCACATCCGCATTCATGGAACGGAAGAGTGGGATGTCCGTCATCTCACCGTTGTGCATACCTGCAATCGTGATGCTGC
>JAYTPR010000111.1:0-1376 GCA_043747095.1 Candidatus Peribacterales bacterium | reverse complement strand
AGCAGATTGATCTTGCCTGCTCGGAAAGACGCACGAACGAGGAGAAGTGCGGTTTCATGTGTGTCGAGACCTTGGGATGCTCCGAGAACAGGCAGGAAGCTTTCCGGAAGAACTCCGAGGGACTGCAGAGTCAGAAAATCAGACGCAAGTGGGTGAGCAGGTTCCAGATCGTTTGGAAGAACTCCACCTTCAGTCACACGTTTTTCTTTTGGAATATCCAGAACACTCTCGATGGCGCGAATAGCCTCCTCACGCGTGATCGGCGATGACAAATCCGCAGCCGAACCGATCAGAGTCTCGCGATCAACATCGATACCTGCTGCAATCATTGAGTAGATCAAGAGTGAGTCTGGCTTGGCGGTATCCAGAGGAATATCGATGAGCGGTAGTGTGATACCGAGATTTCTCGCATTGGTGCTCACACTTTCCTGAAGACTCTTCAGGTCTCGAATGAGTGAAACGCACTGTGTTCTGGAGAGAAGCGTAAAAAATTCTTTGCGTGTCATGAGCTCATCCCGCATGTCTACGCCACGAACCGCTTTTTGACCAAATGCATCTTCAAGTCGCTGCAAGAGAACGTGTGCATCAGAACCCTTTGTTTCTGGAGCTGAAGGCGTACTAATGTCTAGGCACGGCTTGTACGAGAGAAGATCTGACCTGAGGAATCCGAAATCTACAGAAATTTTCTGACCAGTTCGAAGCATGTAGCCTCCGGAAGCGGTCAGACCCGTTGCGTCATAACCTTCGATCACCGCAGAACCTGTATCCGTGAGAATCCAGTAACCACGATCATCCGAAGGAAGAAGGTCAAACACCGCCTGACCTTTGTCGTTGACCGCGATGGTTCTACGAACTGGCATATCTTCCACGGTTCTTCCAGACACTGTGAAAGCAAGCCCCTTGAAGCCGGCAAGTTCTTTCGCACTTCTTCGTCCATCACCATCAAGGTCTTTGAAAGCGGTCACAGTGATAAATCCAGCACCAGGAGATGATCCGGTATCGGGACGATTGGTACGGAAATAATTAGCCGAGAGTCCACCGCCTGCAGATGGTGCTGGAGGAGGGGAAGATCCACCCGGACTACCACAGGCAGAATCAACAGTGAATTGCTGTTCGGAAGCCCATGTGGTTTTAAATCCGGTATCAACGGTTGCAACCGACCAGAAATATGAGAGGTCACATTCAACGCTCTTCAGGATCATCGTTCTACTCTGTCCGTTTGGCATGAGTCGTGAAACCCACGTTGGAGAAGCTGCCTTTCCTGAAACGATGTTATGTGCGCTTGCACCAGTGCCAACTCTCACTTGGTACTGCAGGAGCTTGGTTGGCGTCTGCGTATCGGAGCCCGAGCCCCAGTTTAGGCGGACGGTATTCGC
>JAYTPR010000110.1:0-1600 GCA_043747095.1 Candidatus Peribacterales bacterium | reverse complement strand
TTCTTGCTCTCCGCAAGACCAATGAATGCGTTCTCTTCGTTCAGTTTCGCAATACGTTCGGGCGTTGCCTGAAAGTTTAAGCGTTGCGGACGCTCAACGGTAATTTGTCTGAAGGCAAAATCTGTCGTCTTGAAGATTTTGCTGGACTCGTTGTCTTCGAATGATTCGAAGAGCGAAAGAATCTTCTGACGATCTACGTCTTTGATTTCATTACGCTTATTTCCGAGGCTTTTGCGCATCTTCGAGAAACAATTTCTTGCATCAATGAGCTGCACCTTGCCTTTGCGTCTGGCCTCTTTTCTGTTTGTGAGAAACCAGAGGTAGGTAGAGATTCCGGTGTTGTAGAACATTTGGTCCGGAAGTGCAACGATGGCTTCCAGCCAATCATTTTCGAGTAACCATCTGCGGATCTCACTTTCACCACTACCAGCATCACCAGTAAATAGAGGGGAGCCGTTCGAAACGACAGCGATACGGCTGCCGCCTTTGTCTACTTCTCGCATTCTGTTCACCATGTGTTGCAAGAAGAGAAGCTGACCATCGCTAATACGTGGAAGACCTGCGCCAAAACGACCCATAACACCATGTGCTGCCTCCCGTTCGACGGCCTCTTTATCAAGCTTCCACTCCACGCCGTACGGAGGATTGGCGAGGAGATAGTCAAACCGCATATGTGCCCACTGATCATTCGATAATGTGGAGGCGATGGAACGGTCCTGATCGCCACCCTTGATGTTCTCAGGATCTTCACCCTTGATGAGCATTTCCGATTTGCAGATGGCATACGAGATCGCATTGAGCTCCTGACCGTAGAGATGCACATCGATATCAGGATTGATGACGCGATGAATATGGTCTTTGCTCACTGTCAACATTCCACCTGTACCACAACACGGGTCGTAGACGGTCTTCACAAGGTGTTGCTTCTGCATGAGCTTCTTATCGGGAGAGAAAAGGATCTCCACCATGAGCTCAATAGCATCGCGCGGGGTGTAATGTTCTCCGGCTGTTTCACCTGTCATTTCTGCGAATTTTCGCAACAGTTCCTCAAAAACTGTCCCCATGTCCGCATTGCTCACGGCATCAGAATGGAGATCAACCTGGGAGAAGCGCTTCACGATTTCAAAAAGGGTATTTCCACCCGAGAGACGACGTAAGTGTTTTTCGAATTCAAATTTCTCGAAGATATCCAAAATATTTTCACTAAACCCATTGATGTAATGATGCAGGTTTTTTTCTAAATGATGCTGATCATCAAGAAGTTTCTGAAAATCGTACTCGGATGTGTTGTAGAACGAAAGACCGGTGAGTTTTTGGATAATCGGCGCGGGATTTACCTTGCCCTGCAGTTGATTTGCCTTGAGAAGAACAGCGGGCTTCGTTTTTTCTAAAACACAGTCCAGACGTCGTAAAACCGTAAACGGAAGAATGACATCCTGATATTCATGCTGCTTCCAGCTACCACGCAGAAGTTCGGCGATCCCCCAAATAAGAGCGGCTGTAGAGGATGGAGGCATGGAGACAGTGTAGCAAAGACTCACCCAGTCGCATAAAGTCGACTTCTCGGGGTAGCATGGTCACATTCCATGCTCACCAAATC
>JAYTPR010000109.1:0-7093 GCA_043747095.1 Candidatus Peribacterales bacterium | reverse complement strand
GAGGATGGATACAAGCTCAAGATTCAGAGTCCGCAATTTGAGGATGGCTCTCGTTCCGTCCAGCTTCATGCCGGACGCATCGTCGCTGTGTATGCACAGACCGAAAACATTACGACTCGATGGCTTCGGGAAAAAATTGCACTTGTTCGTCCTGCCATTTCGGAACTGAAAGAAACTATTCCTCCAGATATCGTAAAGGCCGAAAATCTCTTGCCAAGGTCGAGCGCCATCGAGGAGCTTCATTTTCCAACAACGCCTGAAAGGCTAGAGGAAGCCAAGAACCGCATGGCATTTGAAGAGATGTTTGCCGTGCAGATTGATGCGTTGGAGAGGAAAAAAGAGTGGCAGGGAGATCGTCAGGATCGCATCAGAATTCCGGTCGATGCAGAACTCATCAAAGCATTTTTTGCGTCACTCAATTTCACGCCAACTGTTGGTCAACGCACGGCGATCTACGAAATTTTATTGGATATGGAAAAAGATCGTCCGATGTCGCGACTTCTGGAAGGTGATGTCGGTTCTGGAAAAACACTTGTTGCAGTTGCCGTGATTGCAGAAGTCATGGCACGTCGAGGTCAGTGTGCACTGATGGTGCCGACAGAAGTTCTTGCGCGGCAGCACGCTGCGACTGTATCACGTTTGCTTGTGACGATGCATACGTTCATTCAGAGCGGAAAATATGCAGAGAAGGGGATCAAGGCAGATCACCTCAAGTCCATGCCGCAGCCAACCGTCGCACTCCTGACTGGTTCCGTGCCGCAGGCCGAAGCTGATGACATTCGCCGCAGGCTTTCGCAGGGTCTCATTGATCTTGTCATCGGTACGCATGCGCTCATCGAGGACAAAGTTGTCTTTAAAGATTTGAAACTTGCGATTGTTGATGAACAGCACCGTTTTGGCGTCAATCAGCGCGCAAAGCTCAAGGAGAAGGGGAGTCCGCACTTCCTCTCGATGACCGCAACGCCGATTCCAAGGACGCTCGCGCTCACTGCATACGGTGACCACGACCTCTCGGTCTTGATGGAAAAACCGGGTCAGCGCAAAACGATCATCACCAAAGTTGTGTCACCGACTGGACGCAGGACAGTGGAGCTTTTCATCGACAATCAAATTATCGAAGGACGTCAGACGTTTGTCATTTGTCCTCTCATTGAACTTTCGAAGGAAGACACGCTTGCCGACGTGAAGAATGTAGAGGCTGAACTGGAGCGTCTGAAAAAATCATTCCCACACCGTCGCATTGCCAAACTACACGGCCGGATGACCGGTGATGAGAAGACTGAGATCATGCGACAGTTCAAAGATCGGGAGTACGACATTTTAGTCTCAACATCTGTCATCGAAGTCGGTATCGATGTCCCAAACAGTACGATCATCGTCATTGAAGGAGCCGAACGCTTCGGGCTTTCACAGCTGCATCAGTTCCGCGGACGTGTTGGCCGCAGTGACCATCAGAGTTATTGCTATTTGTTTACGACAACGCCAGAACAATCGAGGTCAGATCGGCTCAAGGCCATGGAAAACAATGACTCTGGCTTCATGCTCGCTGAGATCGACCTAAAGCTCAGAGGCCCTGGAGAGCTCTTTGGCACGCGCCAGAGCGGCATTCCGGAGTTCCGCTTCGGTAACCTGCTTAATGTCGACCTTGTGCTGAGAGCTCGAAAAGCTGCCGAGAAAATGCTTGGAATGGACAGCGCCAAGTCATCCGTTGGTGCTGCCGCGATGTCCTGATTCTTGCTCGATACACGCTGTTTGCTACTATTGCCTGTGTCCTATGCCTATCGAACTTACGAGCACCCAAATCGAGCTAGCTGAGAAACTTTCGCAGCATTCAAAAGATGCCTGTGAACTCGTGGGTTTGAAGTGCCAGAAATGTGAGCCGCAGCATTTTTATCTCACAGTGCATCGCTACTACGGACGTGTGCAGGGCATGACGGCCGAAGTCGACCGTTGCATCGACTGGTGCATGAGCAAGGGCAAGCTTGTGTTCACAGCGCAGAGGTTTGGTAACTGGTGTGTGAACAAAGTGAAGTGGAACAAAGAAGACGAGATCAAGAAGGCAGAGATGAACAAACTAAAAAACGGTAACGAGTATCAGCAAGCTGACTATGCTCGCAGAACCGCTCCACGTACGAACAAGTACGACTTCCTTCAGTAATCCGCTTTCCGGAAGCGTTGCAGAATAAGGCTGCATGCAAGGATGAGCATCGCAGTCGGGATCATCATTTGGCGATAGTATGATTCTCCGTTCAGCAGAAAACGGACATTGGGAGTCGCGAGATAGATGACACAGACGAGAGTGAACATGATACTTCCCCATGCAAGTAACGGAAGAAGCGAGCGTTCTACGTTTGGGTGATGTTTCCAACCAGCAATGACGATGGTCGGTACGAGTAGAGCAAGTGCGTACCACGTGATACCAAATGAGCCACGACCAAAGAGTCCGAGAATGGCTTCTGTGAGCGCTTCAGGATGCAGCTGCATGATGGTGTCTGAGCTGTGTGGTGTGAGTGAGATTTCTTTGAGCCATGCGAAGATGGGCCATGGAATGGAGAGTACGAGTGCAACGATGATGGCAGGACACGCCGCTTTCCATGATGCGCGATTTTTCCCACAGACAAGCGCGACGGTGAGAAGCCACGGTAGAAGTCCGAACACTAATCCCTCGGATTTCGTCCACACGGATGCTGCAACGAAGATGCCAGAGAGCACTAACCAGCGACTTTTGCGTGCGTGCGTACTTTCCATCCACATACCAAGACATGCGAGTGACAGTAGTACGTACTGCAGCAGATGAATGTCTGCGTAGCCCTGGGCAAGATGCATACTCAGAAGCGGAATCGTGAGGATGGCAGTAAGACTCACAAGACTCTGTACGGTGCCGCGCAATTTTCGGATGATGAGAAACAGTGCCGTAAATGACGAAAGACTGAGTAGATACGTCATAGCGTTTGCCCCCGTATCGTTCCACGAAGGCTGCCCTTGGTTTGCAGTGATTTGAAGTGAGTGAAGGAGAAATGGATACTGAGGTTTTGCCATGCCACGCACTTCCGTTGGGTCAAACGCTATGCGCTGATCTTCAAATGAAATCTTGGAACGCATCGTCCAGTTGGTGAGACTGTCGAACTGAGCCGTAGGAAGTAGCACTGCGTGCGAGAAGCTGTAAATGCCAACGCATGTGATGAGGATGGCTGATGCAGCCAGGATAATTTTTTCGATGTTTGGTCGAGAGATTTTTGGTATTGAAGACGGACGCTCAAGATCCATAAGGATGCTGGAACGTTTGTAGATGCAAAGAATAAGCCCTGCAATGACGAGTAAGTGGCCGATGAGAAGTGTCGCGAATGAGAGCGGTATGCCTGCAGTCGTATACAGGAGCACGAGAATGGCACTCTGAAATGCACTGAGAGGCAGCGCGAGGCTGATGAGTAGTCCGAGTGTCGCCTCAGGCAGAAGTATAAGTGCAAGAGCAGCCCCGCCAATGAGGAGTAGGAGAAAAATTTGCAGAAATGGAATGAATGTTTGCATCATCGGAGAATCGTGAAAAGGATGGAACCGTCAGGGAAGTCAGAGATTTTTCGCACAGGGACTGTAAGTGTGCCGCAGTGCAAAAGTTCTGAGACAGAGTCATATGTCCATGTATCGGTATCCATGGCGAGTGCAAAGTCTGCTGTGGCCATAACCGAAGAGTCTGCGGTTACCGTGATGGGATACGTCATATAGCGCAGAATTTTTTCTTTGTAGTCTGTTCCGCTTCTGCATGCGAAGACGATAGTCTTCTTTTCACTGTTTGCAGTGAGTTCAGTCAGCGCTTCCGCGACTTGGTAGATGGAACCTGCTTCGTCGTATGCTCCGTGTGCATAGCCGGACAGATGTTCACCGGTAAACCGCAGCAGATCGACACCGAATCTGAGTCCGTAGAGCGCATGAAATGCGATGATAACAATGACGAGTGTCTGAAGCTTTCGTGGCTTCTTTGCAAAGAACAGTGCCGAAGCGCCTGCGAGAAGAAGCGCGATACCAACGATCATTGTGAAGCTGAGTGAGATGATCCGGTAACCGTGCAGTCCGTGATAACTGCTTGGCGAATAGGATTCTGCGGACAGCGCGTGACGAAACACTGTTGCAACAGTTTTTGTGAGATTTACCGGAACAAATTCGATGCTACTGAATCCTGCTTCTGCATTTTGGTCTTTGGTAAGCACATGTAGAAGCCATGTCTTCGTCGTTGGCGACCAACCTGGTGACACGGTGAGGTCTATGTCTGCGATTGCTTTTTCGGTCGCAGGAAGTGTCATGACGATAAAGTCACTCTGGATATAGCGTCCATCTTCTGTGATCGGAACCATGTAGATGGTGATGGGTTCCGAGGCTTGATACGTGAGCCTGAGTGTGCCGCCTTGGCCTTCAAGACTTGTTTTGGCGCGACCTTTGTTTTCCTGCAGTGCTCTTTCAACCGAGCTCGATGAGGTGATGACTTCTGGGGTGATCGTCAATGTTTGTGCCAGGACGACTCCTGGCAGCAGTGACAGAAGTGCTGCGCAGATACAACGCGCGATGAAAATGTTCCCTGTTCTCATGACAGAACTGTCGCATAGAGGACGAGTGACAGTGCCCAGAGAGAGACGAGCATGTATCCGGAATCAATGAGAAGAAGCTTGAGAGGTTTGTGAGCGTGAGCTGTGCACTGCGCCATCGGGAGTGCTGTGAACGGAAGCCAGAGAATAGTGGCGACGACGAGCGGAAACGCAGGGCTCGACATATCAAGAAGTTGCATGCCGCGGCCGAGCACCGTTGCGATGACGAATCCGGTGATGATGCTCGTTGCCATTCCATTGATCATCGTCTTCTTCTTTTCTGCGTCAGTGAGCAGGTCGGCACCACTCAGCTTTGACCATGCCTTCATGAAGAGGAACCCGTACCACAGTGCGCCAATTGCCATGTACACGAAGACGCAGAGAAGGAGAGCCAGAATGTTCGATGCGACGAAAGCACCGAGGGCTTGGAGGTGAATCATAAGAGAGGGGAGAATGGCTCTGATTCTACTAGCTTGCCTAATTTCTGCCTATTCTCCCTCTACAGGTATGGATATGTAGGGAGCTCTACCATTCGGACATGTGTATGTGTACCAGCCTCCGTTTGGAACGTGGCTCAGTTGGCCGCAGAGCCGCTTGCGGATCGGCGCAAACAAAAAAGGCGCCTCGCTCTACCATTCGGACATGTGTATGTGTACCATGCCTCCGTTCGGGACGTAGCTCAGTTGGTAGAGCGCCTGGTTTGGGACCAGGAGGCCGCGAGTTCGAGCCCCGCCGTCCCGACCATCTTTTTGTTTCTATCGCTACCAACGCAGTTTGGGACCATGCCGCGCGCGAAGCGGAGCCCTGCCATTCAGTTCATTTTCTTTTATGCGCCCTCATAAATATTTTGACTTTGTTATGGCTGCGTTCGTCGCAGTCCTTCTTATCAGTAACGTCGCATCATCAGCCAAGATCGTTGATTGGGGTGTATCGATCCAGGGTCTTCGGCTCAGTTTTGATGCAGGTACGCTTCTGTTTCCACTCAGCTATATCTTCAGTGACATCCTCACGGAGGTCTACGGTTACGCAAAAAGTCGTCGTGTTATTTGGACAGGTTTTGCCGCTGCGCTCCTCATGAGCGCGTGTCTGTTTCTCATTGGAAAAATGCCGGGTGAAGCGCAGTGGTTGCAGTACGCAGGAGATGACGCGTACGCAGCTATCCTTGGTGGAGTCGCGAGCGGAGGAATTATCGTAGCCAGTTTATTCGCATATTTCATCGGTGAATTCAGCAACTCGTACCTGCTTGCAAAGATGAAGGTGAAGATGGCCGGAAAGCGCCTCTGGATGCGCACAATCGGCTCTACTCTTGTTGGCCAAGGACTCGATACAGTGGTCTTTACGGTCATTGCCTGCGCTCTTGGAGTTTTCCCATGGGAGATTGCCGGAAGCTTAATTGTTGCTAACTATGTGTTTAAAGTTGCGATCGAAATTCTCTTCACTCCGGCGACCTACGTCGCTGTAGACTTCCTGAAGAAAGTTGAGAACGAGGACTACTACGATCGTGAGACAAATTTCAATCCGTTCCGTTTGGGCTAGGCGGTGCAAGGTGTATTCTTGTTTCCCTCATGGATAAGAACGCCCCACTCGCATATCGGCTGAGACCTACAACACTTGCAGACTACGCAGGGCAAGTTGACGTGGTGGGGGAGGGGACGCCGCTTCGTAAAGCCATTGAACATGATCTCCTGACATCCGTCATTTTCGCAGGCCCGCCAGGGACCGGAAAGACGACACTTGCCCGCATCATCGCAGAAGCCACGAAGGCCCAGTTCACGCAGCTCAATGCGGTGACGAGTGGTGTGAAAGACATTAAAGAAGTGTGTGCTCAGGCTGAGCAACTCAAGACATCACTGGGACAACGGACACTACTGTTTATTGATGAAATTCATCGGTTCAACAAATCGCAGCAGGATGCACTGCTTCCGTCGGTCGAAAACGGCAATGTCATTCTTATTGGAGCGACGACGGAGAATCCGTACTTCTCTGTGAACAGTGCACTCATCTCGCGTTCACAGGTGTATCTCCTCAAGCCGCACAGCGTGGAAGACCTCGAGAAAATTTTGCTGCGCGCTATCAAAAGCCCGGAAGGCTACGATGGAAAAATTTCGATGCATCCGGAAGCCGTGAAGAAAATCGCTGAGAACGGTAATGGAGATGCACGCATTGCACTGAACTTGCTGGAGATGGCCGTCCTCATGATTGGCGCTAAAATAAGCCGTGAAGACGCAGATAAGCTCCTGCGTCAGCGCAGCATGCGCTACGACAAAAAAGGTGAGGATCACTACGACACCGTTTCGGTGTTCATTAAGTCCATGCGTGGCTCAGACGTGGATGCCGCGCTTCTGTGGATGTACAAAATGATCGCGTCCGGCGAAGAGCCGAGGTTTCTATTTCGCCGTATGTGCATCTTCGCATCGGAAGACATCGGTAACGCTGACCCCCGTGCATTGCAGATGGTTGTGTCTGCGTGGCAGGCATTTGAGATGGTCGGTATGCCGGAGGGTGAATACTTCTTG
>JAYTPR010000108.1:0-3657 GCA_043747095.1 Candidatus Peribacterales bacterium | reverse complement strand
TGACAAAGTTTACAAACATGGCTCCAACAAAATTTGAAAGAGTCATGAAGGCAAAGACGACAACTGTTGGTGACACTACACGTGAGTCAGTTAATGCAGTGCCGTATCTTCACTTGGTGAAAGCGCAGACAAGGGAAGAAAACGACCCTGCGATCTTGGTTACTCACGAACACATGCGAATGTCTGTTTACATGAGGACAGTGCGCGAGCTTATGACAAAACTGCATGGAATGTCCTTTGAGGACTATCGTAAGTTTCGCGACGAATTTAACGATCAAATGCACCATGAGCTTCGTGAAAACGATAAGCAGCTGAAACAATCAAGCCGCATGCATGCACCTGTCGAAGATGAATCTAAAGGAGAAAATCAAACGCTTACTACAGAAAAGCCACAACAGAGATCAGGTTTGGATAAAAGAGAGCCTGTCGACGTTCTGACGTTCGGTCACTTCACCAGACGTCTTGAGAACACCATCGTAAATATGGCAACGATGAAAGTGGCTAAAGACTCGAACCAATAAATTTGGCGAGCTCAGCCAAACGGTTTGAGTAACCCCATTCGTTGTCGTACCAACCGAAGACTTTGAGGAGATTGTCGCCTATAACCTGTGTGAGCTCGGCATCAATGATGCAGCTACGTGGATCACCGACAAAGTCTTTCTGTACGAGTGGACGTGTCTCAACTCCCAGAATGCCTTTCATCGGGCCGTTTGCAGCCTTTGTCAGCGCAGCATTCACTTCTTCGGCAGTGACTTTCTTCTTTGTCACAACGGTGAGATCGGTAATGCTACCGGTCGGAGTCGGTACACGGAGTGAAATACCGTGAAGTTTTCCTTTGAGCTCAGGAATAACTTCACCGATGGCCTTTGCAGCTCCGGTGCTGGATGGGACGATGTTGATCGCAGCAGCACGGGCGCGACGTAGATCTTTGTGAGGAAGATCAAGTAAGTTCTGGTCATTCGTGTAGCTATGGATTGTATTCATGAGTCCGTGCTCAATGCCGAAGGTCTCATGAATAACAAGAGCCATGGGAGCCAAGCAGTTCGTGGTGCATGAAGCGTTGCTGATGACATGCATGGTCTTCGGGTCGTACTTTTTTTCGTTTACACCCATGCAGAATGTTCCGTCAGCCTTATCTTTGCATGGAGCAGAGATGATGACTTTCTTGGCGCCAGCAACAAGATGCATGGCAGCGTCTTCACGCTTTGTAAAAAAACCAGTGCACTCAAGCACGACGTCTACCTTTAGTTCTTTCTGTGGCAGCGTCTTTGGGTCTTTCATCGCTGTGAGCTTGGCTTTTCCATGTGCTGTGACAAGCATGTCGCCCTCAAGCGCAACCTTTCCCTTGAATGTTCCGTACGTGGAATCGAATTCAAAGAGATGAGCAAGAGTCGAAGGTTCCGTAAGGTCGTTGATAAGCACGACGTTCATCTCTGGATGTTTCTCAAGAATGATGCGAAGAACCTGACGTCCGATACGGCCGAAACCGTTGATGGCGATGTTCATGTTTGGGAGAAGGAAGGTATTAGAACCATTATACCATACTTTTAACGCTATTTCAGCTTTGCGTACGTCTTCTGCATGAGGAGCGTATCTTGCTCCAGAAGAGGGGATTCACAGACAACGGTTCCCTCAACTTTTCGTTTCCTCAGAACCTTCAAGAAGTCCTGCCATCTCGCATCACTTTCCATGAGCGGAAGATGATGTTTCTCGCCCTTAGGACCATACGCAATGCCGGAGAAATGCATATGCACATGCTTGAGCGATGCTTTGCCGAGATACTTTTCGTAGATATCAAACATCTCTTCCCATTCTTTTGTTGTGTTGATGAGACCATTTGTACGTGCATGCATGTGCGCAGGATCGATAACCGGATAGATATCAAACTCCTTGCTGATACGAAGTACTTCTTCAAGTGTTCCAAATTGTGTCGGCTTACCCATGGTTTCTAGGCCCAAGTTCACACTCGGAAACATTTTAAATTTAAAACTCATGATGTCATCGACGGCACGGCGAACGTTTTCATAGACAACATCAGGCTCTAAGCCAAGATTGAACGCTGCGTGAACACAGACAGAGCGAACACCCGCAATTTCAGACATACGCAGTGCATCGAGAATGCGCTTTTTGCTAGCTGCGAGGGTTGCCGGATCAGGTGAGTTTAAGTTGATGTAATACGGCGCGTGCACGGTCAGTGTCATACCCAGCTTCTTTGCAGTCGCATTGATTTCAAGCATCCGATCTTCATTGGGCGGCACACGCTGAACCCACTCCAACTCCATAGCGGTGATACCAAGAGACGCGGCGTGCTTCAACCCTTCCACTGTTCCTCCAGGTTTTGGAGTGGAGAAGGGGACACCCGCTACGGCAAAATGCAGCATGGCTCTCAGTCTACCGGAATCATGGCATACTGTCTGTGTGCCTATGCAAAAAGACATCATTGATAGAGTGCTCTTAACCCCACACGGGGAAGCAGCATACAAAGTAACCGAGAAGCTGATGGATGCAGGATATGAGGCATGGTGGATCGGTGGAGCGATGCGTGACATGTTGTGTGGAAAAATTCCGCATGAAATAGATATGACGTCATCGGCGCTACCCGAAGACGTCATGAAGCTTTTCCCGAAGAATGATTCGTACGGTGCTCCGCTTGGTACCGTCGTTGTATCGCTTTCAGGTCATTCGTTTGAAATTACGACGTATCGTGAAGACGACACAGCGTCCGACGGTCGTCATCCGGAATCTGTGCTGTTTGGGAGCAGAGAAAAAGATGCGCTGCGGCGCGACGCGACCGTGAACGCAATGTACTGGAACCCCGTCACACTTGAACTATTTGACCCCTGCCACGGAGAAGCTGACCTCAAGGAATGTTTAGTCCGTTTCATCGGTGACCCAGATACACGCATCAAGCATGACGCACTACGCATTCTTCGTATGATTCGGCTTCGTGCGATGCTTCAAGGTCAGTATCACCCAGATACCTACTCGGCACTAAAGCGAAATGCAGGCCTAGTGTCAGGCCTTTCCGGCATGCGCGTTCTACAAGAGCTCGAAAAACTCCTGAAAACCGAGAAGCCTTCCATCGGACTTGAAGACTGGCTGGAAACAGGCGTTCTCAAACTTTTATTCCCAGAATTGGAGGCATGCAAAGGTGTAGCGCAGCCACGTCAGTACCATCATGAAGGTGACGTATGGGATCATCTCAAACTCTGCACAGACTCGTTCACCGAAGATTTTGGTGCAGATGTCAGAATTGCAGGGCTTTTCCACGATATCGGTAAAGCCACGACGTTCGCCGTCAAAGAACGGATTCGGTTTGACCATCATGCAGAAGCATCTGCGGCAATCATCGGCACAACATTCAAGCGCCTACAGATGCCACAAGAGCGCATTCGCAAATTGCAGTGGCTCGTCGAGCATCACATGATGATGGATGCATTCCACAAGCTCACTGATGAAAGAAAGGCA
This sequence comes from Candidatus Peribacterales bacterium, assembly GCA_043747095.1. GTDB lineage: Bacteria > Patescibacteriota > Gracilibacteria > Peribacterales > Peribacteraceae > JAGORY01. The sequence goes on along the minus strand of JAYTPR010000108.1, from coordinate 189 downwards.
CACTGGTATTTTCATCCATGGTTCAAAGAACTACTGCAGCTTTTTTGGATCGATATCAAAGGCACTATTCCTGGAGACACGAAGTTGTACGACTTCATCATCGCCGATTACGATGCGTTCTTAAACTCTCATCCGCGTCCGGAAAAGCCACTTTTGACCGGTGAAGATATCATGAACATTGCAGGACTG
>JAYTPR010000107.1:0-4490 GCA_043747095.1 Candidatus Peribacterales bacterium | reverse complement strand
ATTAGAGTAGGAAAGGAGATCAACAGCGCAGCCCTCATCGCCGATGGCTACCATGCGCGAACGGATGGATGGACGAGTTTGGCAGTACTATTTGGCGCTGCTGGCGTATGGCTCGGATTTCCTTTGGCAGATCCAATCATTGGGCTGGGAATCACAGTCGCTATCCTTGTCATTGTCTGGCAATCCGCGAAGGCAGTGTTATTCCGTACGCTCGATGGCGTCGAGCCGGAGATTCTGGATGAAATCTCACATGCGGTGAAGCATGTTTCCGGCGTACAGGATGTGAGTGATGTACGAGCACGTTGGCTGGGGCACAAGCTCCACATCGAGATGAATATTGCCGTGGAGCCTTCGTTATCGGTGGAGCAGGGACATGATATTGCAAGCGAGGTACAACATGCACTCTTTCATCGCTTGAACTATCTGTCACTCGCCGTCGTCCATGTCGATCCTACGCACCAATCAGGAGAACGCTACCATCCGCATGCCTCATGATTGAGTTCTTCCCATCTCGTACCACTACCGTCGAAATTTTGGGCTTTGCCGAGAATTGTGCGGAACCCATTGCGGATAGAACATCGTTCTCAGGTTTCCTCTATTTATCCAGCGACCCAGGTTGTTTGCCATGGGAAGCATGATTTTGTGTCATGCTGCGGTGAGAGATAGAGCATCGAATACGCGGCTGAGGGCTTCCTGAGCAGTTCGGGCGGTTGCCTCAACCGATGATCCTGTAAACGGCTGCAGTGCGACTGCAGGAAGAAGCGCGGAAATGTGCGTCTGGCCATTCTCCTCGCGCAGCACAACATTGCAGGGTAACGCGAGGGCTACATCGACGTTATCTTGCAACGCCTGATAGGCCAGTTGTGGATTGCATGCGCCGAGGATTTTGTGGGGATAGTGCTCGATGCCGAGCTTTTCTTTCAGTTTTGCCTGAATATCAATCTCTGAAATAATGCCGAACTTCTCATGCAAAAGCGCTTCCCGTACTTTCGGTTCCGTTTCCTGCAAAGAGAGCGGCAGCAGAAGAGAAAAGCTGTACGCAGTTGTAGGTTCCATGAATGGATAAAGGAAAAGAAATAGGAAATTATTGCGTGACTTTAAACATGCCCATCATACCATTCGTAAGATGCTCCGCGATGTGGCAGTGGATCATCCAGTCCCCGGGGTTTGTGACATCAAGGAGAATATCGACCGTCTGCCCAGCGGGCACTAATACCGTGTCTTTCCACACAAGATTGGTATTCGGTTTTCCATCAACCGAAAGCACAAGGAAGCGCTGTCCATGGAAGTGGATGGGGTGTTGCATCGGGTGATCGGAACCCTCTCCCTCTTTGTCATTCATCAACCGGATCTTTACTTTATCACCGACCTTGAACTCATACTTGATATCCATATTCTCAGCTTTTGTCGCCTCATCGATAAGCTTCCACTTGGTGTTGTGCTTGGTAGCCATAGCGTTCTGCTGCGGCATAGGGTCTTCCCACTCAATGCCGTCGTCATTCACTGAAGGCGTAGTTTTTGCTCCGTGTCCACCACCATGTTGTACCTGTGCCGTTCCTGTCGTGTTCATTGCTCCCGCCATCATCGATTCTACGGAAAGATGAATAGTTTTGTCGGCTGGCTTATCAAAGTACGAACGAAATGCATTGATATCTGCCACGATGTCCGCGTTCTGCTGCAATGTCGCAAAAGAATCATTCGATGCAGCATTGCCATTGGAGACGCTAACTTTCCCGAGGAGCCACGTTCGTTCGGGGCTGACGCTCTCGATTTGATATGTTCCTGCCTCTGCAAATTGAACTTCAACGATGGCTCGTTCAGACGGAGAGAGGACAATAGAATCCACAATCTCCTCCCGCTCTTTTCTCCCTGCATCCCCGCCGATGAGCTTCATTTTTGCCTTTCCGAAGCGCACATTGAATGTGCGAGTATTCGCAGCATTCGTGAGATAGAAACGAGCTGTGGAGCCGCGTAAAACGGCAAGGTCGTAGTTCGTCTTTCCGTTTATCAGCATCGTATTCCCAAATCGCCCCATGAGGGCATGATTGGCTTCCTTCTCGCCGTAAGGCATGGGTAGGCCGTTCTCTAGAAGCATGTCATCGAGCATCAGTACTTGTTCATTGTCCACGGGACTATAGACAGACGGATCTTTGGGCGTGACCCAAAGATTCGCGTACAGCCCCATATCCTGTTGCAGATCCTCGCGGACGTGCGGGTGATACCAGAACATGCCTTCGTCCGGCACTGTGACGGTATAGGTGAAGCTCCCACCGGGTTCGATGGGTTCCTGCGTCAAACCCGCAGTACCGTCGAACTTGTTTTCCAGCCGGATGCCATGCCAGTGGATCGTCGTCGGGACATCGGTGTTATTGGTGACGTTCACCGTGAACGTCGATCCCTGTTTCACTTTGAGTGTTGGTCCCGGAAACTGGCCATTGTAGGCATACATGGCAAAGGCTTTTCCTCCCATTGATGCGCGGACGAGTTCGGGATTGAGGGTGATCGTCTCTCCATCACGTACTTCCATGATCTCGGAAGGTTTTGCATCGGAAAGTTGGTTCAAATCTTTGTTCTGTGCTGGTAGAAATGTTTCCTGCATCATCCCTCCTCCGTTCTTCATTGTGCTGTCTCCATGCTGCATACCACCACTGGGCATGCCCGGGGAACAAGCTACCAGGAATAATGTACCTATGAAAAGAACGGGGAACATGTTTTTCATAGAGCAGGATAGGAAGATGAATGGAAACGGAGTCGAGAAAGAAATTGGATAAGCAGGCCTGCGATTGCTCCAGCAACAAGGCTGGCGATAATCGCTATCCACATGTCCGCACTGCCGTACTGAAAATACGGCTCAAAAAATCGTGATGAAAAGCCGTAGAGAATCGTGCTATGCAAAAGTCCGATCAATCCCCCACGCACCCACAGAGGCTTCGTATAAAGTAGGTCAGCCAGTAGTGCTGGCACAAGGCAGGAAAAGATCATGAGCCAACCGGGCGAATGATCGTGAGGCTGGATTATAGTGTTTGGGGCTACCTTTTCGCCGAAATTCATTGCGGCGAGTAGCATGAAGATTCCCGCAACGGAAACCGCGCTTCCAAAGCGCCTCATCCATTGTTGTGCGAAAAGAAAGAACAGAGCAATGATGCCGCTTCCGACTGCGGCTCCCGCGAATCCAATGAGATGATAGGGTCCGATTGGCTCCAGGGGTGAAGCAAGGAAGAGCAGGAGACTCAGTGCCGATGCGAGTGCAACGCTCTGGAGGAGATGCTTCGCAGTAATGTCCTCATCTCGCTGCAGGTGGACAAAGAGATAGAGAAAACTACTCACCAGAGAGAGTATGAGAATGACATGCGGCGGGCTCCAGACGATCAATGGGCTATTAATCGCTTCCACTCCAAACATGCGATGCCATAGCTCATCGAAGGGTGCAGAGGCAGGAATAAGGAAAAGAACGATGGCTAGCCATTTCCATGAACGTTCTTTCGTGACTCTCCAGCCGTAGAATCCTGCAACAATCGCAATGATGACAGAGGCATAGAGCAGAAGATGTGGCGGTGACCAAAACGTCTCTCGTCCGAGTGCTGCATGCCACCAGACGTCCCATGTACCCGCTAGTACAGCGGAAAAAAGCGAAATTACGATAAGCCGAATGAGGAGGATTCGTGCATTCATGAGCTGATGCGAGCAAAGAAGAGAAACAAAATAGTGAAACCGATTGTCATGATAAACGGCGCTGCGTCAGACACCCAGTTTCTCTTGTGCGGATGAAATCCTTTGAGAAGCAGTGAATTCGTGACAACGGCAACGGAACTGAACGCCATTGCAAATCCGGCAAGTTCCGGGCGCAGAATAATTCCGAAGCTGATAAAGGCACGAGCTGCAATCGGAATACCGATGATGTTGAAAAAAAGCGCAAAGAACATGTTCTGCTTGATTTTGTTCACGGTCGCACGACTGAGCTCTATAGCCGTCACGACATCTCTCAGGTCATTCTTCACAAGCACGATGCCACCTGTTTCCATCGCTATGTCCGTGCCACTGCCCATGGCAATGCCCAGGTTTGCTTGTGCAAGCGCAGGACTGTCATTGATGCCATCCCCGACCATCGCAACGTTCTTTCCTTGTTCCTGCAGTTTCTTCACTTCGTTCGCTTTCTGCTCGGGAAGAACTTCTGCGAGCACATTGTCGATACCGATACGTGACGCTATCGCTTTCGCCGTACGAGCGTTGTCTCCTGTGATCATCGTTACTTCAATGCCCATCTGACGCAGGCGATCCACAGCTTCTTTGGAAGTCTCCTTGAGCGTATCGGCTACGGCTATAATTCCGAGAATTTTCGTCGTATCAGAAAGCAGCATTGCTGTTTTTCCTGCCTCCTCCATTTTTTGAAGTATGTTTTCCGTATCTCCAAGACTGATCCCCTTTTTCTCCATAAGTTTGCGGTTGCCGAGGAAATACTTTTCTCCCTGCAGCATTGCTTCGACTCCGTG
>JAYTPR010000106.1:0-2721 GCA_043747095.1 Candidatus Peribacterales bacterium | reverse complement strand
CACACAATCGCTCTTTGTTACGAAAGGTGGTGGACGATGGACACATCGTCAGGACTCAACAAGTCCCGCGCGCACAAAATGTTCGTGGGCTTCGGAATGCTCTTCATTGTAGGTTTTCTGTGCATGTTGGATCAACACATTGCCCCAGGCATGCGACGCAACAGCATCAATGAAAACTACGAGGAAGTGCACCTGAAAGTGGCGACAGGCCACAAAGAACCCGAAGTTCTCAAGGCGCTCGGGCTCTGCATTGATGAGTGCGAAGAATGGCTTCTGGACTTTCCCAGAGATACCGAGTCGGTGGCCAGACTTGCACGCATGTACATGGATCGAGGCCGTGTCTATACAAGCCTCGGCATGTACGAAGAAGCCGCACGTGATATTGGACAGCAAGCGCTGAACCACAAACGTGCCGGTGAAATCCAGTTCTATGGATCATCATCGTGTCACCAGGCACAACTCCTGCGACGTGCGGGACGATGGTCGGAGGCAACAGCTTTGTGTCACGAAGTCATCAGGGTTTTAGGGGAAGATGATGCTTCCTACCGGCCCTATGGCTTGCTCGTGGATCTCACGAAGAAGCACCCGAATCCTGACCCGAAAGACGTCGCCGCCATCGACGAATACCGCCGCATGGCAATGCTCCTCGCCCGCAATGATTGGAGGGAAGAAGAGTAATTCTGCATAAGGCGGTTGCAAGAAGCAACCAGCCCTTCCCGACTCACGTCGGGAAGGGCAACCTTTGATGTGACGATCTGCTGACAAACTAGGGCTCGGAGGCGTATAGTCACCTACTTTGCATGTCTCAAATTCTCCGTACAGGCACACCTCAGCGCGGGCTCACATCATGCTCGCGTTCATCTCGCTTGTGTCGGCGCTCATCGCAGGACTCTATGTTTTGTACATCGCGTTTTTGCAGGCGGCGCCCGTGCTCGACCTCAGTCGCCTGAACTTCAAACAAAATATCCAAATCCTCGACCGACAAGATCAGCCGCTGTATCAATTTAGCAGCGGTGAAAACCGAATTTTCCTCCAAGGTGACGACGTACCGGACATCGTGAAGTACGCGCTGATCGCCATCGAAGATGAGAGATTTTTAGAGCGCACGACCTGCGTCGATATTCGCGCCGTGATGCGTGCACTCAGAGCCAACGCACTGGATGAGGATGGCCAATTGCAGGGAGCATCGACACTCACACAGCAGCTCACACGAATGCTGTACCTGACGAACGAAAAAACATTCACGCGAAAAATCTCTGAAATTCTTTTGTCATGCCGACTGGAAACCAAACTCACGAAGGACCAAATTCTGACGCTCTATATCAATGGTGTCGGTTTCGGTAATGGCATCAATGGCATCGAAGCGGCAGCACTTACCTACTTCGGCGTTCCGGCTTCGGAGCTGACTATCGCGCAGGCGGCAGTGCTCGTGAGCATTCCGCAGCGCCCTTCGTACTTCAGTCCCTACGGTCCGCACGTGCATAGCACGGTCTCCACAGAAACGCTGCGCGCCATTCGCAGAGGTGAGATCACGAATACAAGCCTTGATTTGAATCTCGTGACAACCGGACTTCTGCCGAAGAACCAGCAGGGAAAATCCGGCATCGTACGTCTTCCCGGCAAATCTGACGCAGTGCTGCGTGCGATGCGCCGACTGAACTTTATCTCGAGCGGAGAATTGAAGAAGGCATCCGCAGAACTTCTGACACTCACGTTCACGCCGTTCGCGCATCCCATTACTGCGCCGCATTTCTCCCTCTGGATCCGCAATGAGATCGAGTCCCTGCTCGGAACATTTGCAACTCCTTCCGCATGGGAAGCTGCTGGCATCACGGTTCATACAACACTCAGTCCGTACATTCAGAACCTTGCAGAAAATGTTATCCGCAGTGCGCAGCCTGAACTCATGAAAGCAGGCGCCAAGAACGTGGCACTTGTCGCAGTTGACCGTAGAAATCGGCAGGTCGTGGCGTACATCGGGAACAATGATTTCTTTGCAACCGAGCAGGAAGGCCAAATCGATATGGCGCAGGTTCCGCGTCAGCCTGGGTCATCATTTAAACCACTGGTGTACGCCGCGTCCTTCGAGCGCGGATTTACGCCAGACACCATCGTGCTCGATGAACCGCTCCAGATCGGTACGGACATTCCGAAAAATTATGAAGGTGGTTTCCGCGGGCCAATCACCGTGCGTGAGGCACTCGCCCGCTCCCGAAACATCCCAGCCATTCGCACGTTTCTGGATATCGGCGGCGAAGAGACGATTCTCGAAATAGCGTCGAGGCTCGGAATGATGACGCCGGTCACCTCTAAAGAGCGGCAGCTTCTGACAAATCCAAATTTTACGTACGGCTGGCCGATGGCGATTGGGAGTATCGAGGTTCCGCTTTTAGAGATGATCAACATGTACGCGACGATTGCGGACCATGGTGTGTATCGGCCACTGCGCGTGCTCTGCTCGGTGACAGACAGGCAAGGCAAACGCATTCTCCCCATCACACCACGCAAACCGGTACAAGCACTCCTACGGGACGCAGCAGACGCGGTGGACAGCATCCTGCGGGATTCCGGTAGCCGTCCGGAAGGATTTTGGCGCGATATGCTCACGATCCCGGGGATAGATACCGGAGCCAAGACCGGAACGAGTAACGTCTGTTTTCAGCGCGATGAATTTGGCCGCTGTACGGAGTACGGCGTAAATAACGTGTGGACGCTGGGCTA
>JAYTPR010000105.1:0-6499 GCA_043747095.1 Candidatus Peribacterales bacterium | reverse complement strand
TGCCCCACCAGTTATCAAGCAGCGAATAGACCGGTGCGGAATATCGATGATTACTACACCAGAGCATCTGACACGAATCCGCCTGGAGCATGGATCTCTGGAGTAGGCGCCAAGTGCGCTTTAGTTCGCGCCGTTGAATTGCGCGCTCAGCCGAAACAAGAAGCAGCGCGCTGTTCTGCTGATACCAATCAGCAAAATATTCACGAATCTCCTCCTGAGAATCGTAGAGTCTGGTGAGATATGTCAGCAGGGCCCCTCGCATGAGGCGAACTTCCTCGATGCGATCGCGATACTCGATAAGTTTGTCGATAATGTCATCGGCGCCCCCCGACTGTGAACCACGTGATTCATTCGTCGCGGCAATATCCTCACCTTGTTTCCACAGCCTCCAGTCAGCAATGAGTGCATCGATCTCCGCAACGGAGGCAAGTGGCACGAGTACGGGAATTCTTACTTCTTGAATCGGTGCGACGAAAATTCGTTGAAAGGACTTCAGCACATTGCCAATATCTTCCAGGCCCGCTTTCAGTGTGATCTCTACAGTGCCATCCGAACGCGAGACGGTGTTACTGACGTACTGAAAGAGCGGATCATCATCGGCAAGACCCACGAGAAAACGGGCGGGCATGATGAGTCGGGTCTGCGGATCAGCGGTCATCTTGAGGAGTTCACGCTGCTGCGCCTCAAAGTAGATTGCGAGGTCGCGGTCATCATTATCATCAAACTGATCAGTGCGTGCGTTTTTCGGCACTGTCTTACTCCCTGTCTGACGCGTCGTGAGAAGTGTTCCAAGAATCCCAGTCACATCGCTTGGGTCTTCAAAGAGCTTTTGTTTTTCTTTCAACTTTTCCATATCAATGAGTGTCAAATTCGTTTCATCATCCGCAACCCACGGCTCGGGGGCATTGCGAGGATCACGCGCAGGTTCTTCGACAACTGAAGGAGCTGCCTTCACTGTTTCTTTCTGCTCGTGGCCATCTCCTTCACGCCATTCAGGCTTTCTGGGAGTTTGTTCACCCTCCGTCGCGATGACGAACTCACACTGCTCATCAATACCAGGTGTCACATCTTCCTTCGGATCAAAGTCGCTGCCATCTGCGTTCAGCTCTTTGTAGTATTCGTAACACTCGGCGCGCACTTCCCACCTGTTATCCCCACCTGGAGCCGTCACGATGATCTTCGGCACCATGAATGCCTCGGCGTAGTGACGATAGTACGAACTCGCGATCGCAAAGTGTCCTCCGCCTTCATCAACGATGATGCGAAATCGCGTCTCAACAAAATTTCCATCCGCATCGAACACGTCGTATGGCTCCGCGTGGCACACGTCCATCTTATTGAAAAACGCTGGCCCCCACGTCGTGCGACATGTCCTGTCCTGCGGCGGATCATCTGGGTACGTCGTTGCAACCGGCGTGCGCTTGTCACTCGTGCCACTACATTCAAATGTGTACGGCGGATCAAAACAATACCGTTTTGGCGGACGTGATGGACAGCCGTCATTTGGCTCTGGGCAGGGGCAAACCGCTGCAGGGTCTTCACGCGGAACCATGGCAGAAGCCTGCTGCCATGCGTCGTAGAGACGCTTACAAAATTTCGGCGTTGCCTTGTCCATGCGCAGACACCAGTCATGCGGATTGATATCAACCTTTCCGCTGCCATCCACAACTTCGACTGTGCCGTCTTCTTTGATATTTACATCTTTTCCAAGACGCCTCAGATCATCATCTATGTAATTGTCCTGATAAATATCGCACGCGGAACTGTATCCCCATGCGCTGTCGGGATATTCAAATTCGCTGCGTTCACCAAGGCCGCCCGTCGGCTTCGCGAGGGGATTAACGTTCCTGCGACCAGGAAGATCTGGACTGATCTCTGGAATCGGCACGTCGCCATCAACACCAATCCCGTTCACCGTGGCATCCGAATCGGTGTCCCAGCCTCCACACTGCACACTATCAATGTTCTGGCGCATCTCGTCCAAACCGAACCGAATGTCTTTGTAGGACTCCGGCTCGTTGATCTTCGGGATGAACGGCGCTGCAACTGCGCTCCCCGCAAGGAGGAGTGACGCAGAAACCACTGACATCGTGAGCGGAAGACGCATAGGGATAAGCGCTGTCCCTGGGAAAAAGGATCGTATTTCAGTGTACTCAAAAGAGTTCGTTCCTCCTATTAAGGCGCTCTACAAAATTGATTACCAGAAAACAAAAAAATATTCCTTCAATGTTTTCTCTCTTGCACACGAAAATTCACAGGTGTACGATCGTTCACGTCAACTGCTGGCGCTCTGTGGCGCCGCATTAGCACCGGCATGCGACCTCCTTTACTCCCATTCCCCCTCAGCGATGTTCTCTCTCAACCGTATAGACATCATCGGATACCAGACACAACCAGTCACCGTCCGCCAAACTCCCGGCGGAGCTTCTGTGACCGATCTCAATATCGTCGTTCCGTACTCGTTTCAGTCGAGCAAGGGCGAGACACTTTCCGGAAAAAGTTTTCACACCGTCACCATTTGGGGTGCGATGGCCGACGTTGCTGGCCAGTACGTGAAACCGGGTTCTCAGCTCTTCGTTTCTGGTCGTCTTCAGACAGACTCATGGGATGACACAGTAAGCGGCGAAAAGCGTAACAAAACGAAAATCGTCGCGATGGATTTGATCCTTCTTGACCCGAAAGACGGCCAGCGTTCTGCGCCAGCTGGAGCCGAAAGTTTGACCAACTGCGTCAACCGCGCACAGGTCGTCGGTAACGTCACACGTGAACCAGAGATGCGCACCACCACAGGCGGCCAAGCTGTGCTGACCTTGGGTGTTGCCACGAATGAAAAGTGGAAAGAAAAAGCCACCGGCGAAATGAAAGAACGTTCCGAATTCCACAACGTTGTGGTGTGGGGCGACATGGCAAAAGCAGTGCAGGCTGGTGTGAAAAAAGGTCAGCGTGTGTACGTCACAGGCCGTGTTCAAACTCGCACCTGGGAAACACAGGACGGCAAGAAGCGCGCTACCACCGAGATCATCGCAGATCAGGTGACGCTCCTTGGCATGAAGAATGCAGAGGCAATGTCGAATATTCAGGCCGATGGCGCTTCGATGCCATCTGCTCCGTCTCGTTCTGCTGCTCCAAGCGCTGCTCCGGTGGCCGCAGGCATTCCAGACATAAAATACGAATCTGAAATCAAGCCAGAGGATTTGCCGTTCTAACCTCGCAATTATCGCTTGATACCATCAACCCTTGTCCATTGGCGGCAGGGGTTCTTTGTAACATGGAAGGGGCTATTGCCACTTCCATGGACCATCCCCGAATATGGAAGCGCTCCAGCCCGGAAGGAATCCGGGCTTCGCGCATTTTTTTCTCTAGAACCGTAGAGTTCCATCCGGTTCGACGAAACGCATTTCGACTTCTAGATTTTCTGGAATTTTTTCCTTCACTTTTTCAACGACGCTTACCGCATCGGCGTACGTCGCTTCGCCGACATTAATGAGAAAGTTTGCGTGCTTCAGAGATACTTCGATACCGCCTACTTTGTGCCCCCGGAGTCCTGCTGCATCAATCAGTTTCCACGCCGGCGTCTGCCCGATTGCCTTGAAGCACGAACCAGCCGTTTTGAGATGTGGCTGCGTTTCAATGCGCTTCTTTAAAAGCGTTTCGATAGTCGCTTTTATGGCTACGGGATCAGCTTTTGGAAGCTTCAGGACAACCTCCCAAATGAGTAGCGGCTTTGCAGAATCTTTGAATGCGCTCTCGCGGTATCGGAATGCACAGTCGGGCTTTGGGAGAGTTTTCCATGCACCATCGAAGATGGTCACGGACTCTACGAACGAATCGATCCAGACGCCTTTTGGTCCTTGTCCTGCGTTTCCAAAAATAGCACCGCCGACGGTCCCGGGAATGCCGGTGAGCGCCGAAAGATCCAAGTCAAGTAGTGCGAGTTCGTTGATCAGCATCGCAAGATTTTTTCCGGCTCCGACTGTGACCGTCTCTCCGGCGACATCGACTTTTGCATGCTTCACCTGCACGACCATGGCTTTCACTTCATCCGCAAAAATTGTGTTTGATCCGCTGCCAAGAGGCAGTAATTTTAGCTTCTGCATCACAGAATATTGCAGGGCAGCTTCTGCATCGTCCTTCGTCACAAGTTCTGCAAAAACACTCGCCACACCGCCAATACGCATGGTCGTTTTCGGCCGGAGCACGAATCGTTCCTTGAGTTCCATGGTGATTACCGTGAGATCAAATCCGTCACCTTCTCCATGGATTCCATGAGCTTCTCACCGAATGCACTCTTCTTCTGCGGCTTCTGAAGCAGGATACCAAGCACCACGATGCCGGCGATGACCGCGAGCACAATGCCGAGATCTTTCACTTCGGGCTGGATCTTGAAAAGAATGAGTCCGAGGAACAGAGAGACAGTCAGAAACACTCCAGCGACGATACCAACTCCGAACGTCACGATGACAAGTTTCGTACGGTCTTCCTGCTTGTCCTGCGGTGCGGAGGCGAGTGCAGTGAGCAGATCGCTCGAAACGATCACCGGATCGTTATCCGAGCGCTTGAAAAGCACCTGCACCCTGCGCTGCAGAATGAGGCTCACGAACGTTTTGAAGGGAACCGAGGTCTTACCCTCGATCACCGCTTTCCCGCCCGTGTTGGAGATCTCTACTTCGAGTTCGTCCATATGCAGACAGTGTACCAGACTCAGGCGGGTGCAACCGCAAGACGTTTCATGGTCTCAGATTTACCGAGGAGATCAGCAACTTCGTACGCACCCGGACTGTACTCACGACCGGTGAGCATGGCTCGCAAAGTCCAAAGTTTCTGACCTTTTGTTAGAGGAGAAGGTTCAAATTTTGGAACCTCAGGATGCACTCCTGTTTCCAGATGCTCATGCGCAGCCGTTGCTAAAACCTTTCCATAATCGTGCATATGAGACACTTCAAGCTTGTCTCGAATCACCTCATACTTCCAATTTTCTTCAGGAATTTCGGCGAGAATTTCTTTGAGAAGTTTTACAATTGTCGGAATAAGTTCTGGCGTTAATTTTTGCTTGGGATTAGCAACTAGAGCCATTGTCGGTTTTGGGCTTTCATATAGGTAGGCCATCATTTCAGGAGCTTCTGGAAAAAATGTAATTCGTTGCTGAATTAATCCAGCACGTTTAACAAAATGTATATCGGTCTTGGCATCAGGATACTTTTCTTCAACCATCGGACGAATGCGCGCAGCAAATTCTTCAACAGGAATTTTACGCATCCACTGACCCTGCAACCAGTCCAGTTTTTCGAGATCAAAGACAGCACCGGACTTCTGCACGCGCTCGAGTGAGAACGCGGAAATAAGCTCGGGGACGGAGAACAATTCCTGCTCGGTTCCAGGGTTCCAGCCAAGGAGTGCGAGGAAGTTCAGGAGTGCCTCGGGGAGGTATCCTTTGTTGAGGTAATCCTCGGCAGCCACATCGTTCTGGCGCTTACTGAGTTTCGTGCGGTCTTTGTTCAGAAGTAGCGGCACGTGCGCGTACTTCGGAGTATCCCAACCGAATGCCTTAAAGAGAATGAGGTGCTTGGGCAAGGAAGAGAGCCACTCCTCACCACGGATGACCATATCGGTCTTCATGAGGTGATCATCAACAACGTGTGCAAGGTGGTATGTCGGAAATCCGTCAGACTTCAGAAGAACCTGATCGTCGATGGTATGACCCTTAAATGACAACGTTCCGTAAATCGCATCGTCGTACACAACGGTCTGATCGCGTGGAATCTTCAGGCGAATGACATGCTTCTCACCGGCTGCGATACGCTTCTCTACTTCGTCTTTTGGCATATCCACGCACTGACGGTCGTACATCGGCGCCTGTCGCAGCTCCTGCTGTTTTTTGCGCATGGCATCCAGCCTTTCGCTCGTGCAGAAACACACATACGCATGTCCGTTAGCCAGAAGTTCATCAGCGTATTTTCGGTAGAGCGGCAAACGCTTGGACTGGTGGTACGGTCCGACGTCACCTTTTTCGATGAGCGCTCCTGCGTCATCAAGTGTCACGCCTTCATCTGGAGGAATGCCCGCAAGTTTCAGTGTACGAATAATATTTTCGGTAGCACCTGCAACTTCACGTGCTTGGTCAGTGTCCTCAATACGAAGTGTGAATGCGTCCTTCGTTTGCTTGGCTACAAGCCACGCAAAGAGTGCGGTACGCAAAGCGCCGACGTGAAGAAAGCCTGTGGGAGATGGCGCAAAACGCGTTCTCATGGCCGCAGGATACACGAAGACTGCAAAGGTTCCTTACTTAAGGACAACATCGAATGTTACCTTGTCCTTTGGCATGTCGCTGCCATCGCGCGCAACGCGTGCGATGATACCGACAACGTCCTGACCGGCAGTGACGCGACCGAAGATCGTGTAGTTCGGTGGGAGTGGGTAGTCCGTATCCATGATGAAGAACTGGCTTCCGTTCGTATTTGGGCCGCGGTTCGCCATCGCAATAACACCTGCCTTGTAACCG
>JAYTPR010000104.1:0-6948 GCA_043747095.1 Candidatus Peribacterales bacterium | reverse complement strand
AAGACAGGCTCTGCCTGTCTGGAGCGCTTCCATTTAAAGGGAGAGCTCATGAGAGGGAAACGAAGTTTCCCTTTCATGTATTTTGGTGCCGGGGGTGGGAATTGAACCCACACACCCTGTTACGGATAAGGGATTTTAAGTCCCTCGCGTCTCCCATTCCGCCACCCCGGCATGAACCGCAGTATAGCTTCACACACGAGATTCGTGAGTGTTTTACTAAAATACAAAAAAGTGTTATAATAATAAGGTAATACACACATTCATGGACTTCTCTCATTACGACAGTCAGAAGCGGCTTGGACTCGTTCTCGCATTTGGAACGCTCGTTTGGTCAGGAACATATAACTCTCTGGCCAAAGGTCTAACACCTTTTTTGTCACCGATGACGCTGCTTCTCTTAAGTGAAACGCTCACGGCTGCTTTCATCATTATGACATTTGGCGCTGTGCCGCTTCTAAAAAAGTTTACAAAAATGGATAGGAAATCCATTCGTATGGCGATTATCGTCGGACTGATCAACTCGGCAGTAGCGCCAATTTTGTGGTTTACAGGCTTGTCCTATACCACAGCCGTCAATGCGACGATGCTATCCTCCGCTGAAGTCGTATCGGTTCTTATCCTCAGTCATTTCCTGTTGTCTGAGCGCATGAGCCGTATGCAACTTACCGGCATGCTGACGGTCATTCTTGGCATCGTCATTGTCAACGTTTCTGGTACCAGCGCCAGCTTCGATATGCACTTCGGGGATCTGCTTATTCTTGGCGGATGCGTCGCTTCCGCCACTGGAGCCGTGCTGTTCAAGAAATATCTATCACACGTCATGCCCGAGCTTGCGATTGTCATCCGTAACATCGCAGGCATTGTGGCGGTAGGCATCCTGAGCTTTGTTGTGAGCCATTCCGTATCCGCTGAGGTTGCGGCATTCCCGATGCATAAAGTGCTTCTACTCCTCGCGTTCACATTCTTCTCGCGCTACCTGAACCTTGTGTTCTTCTACGAAGCACTGGACCGTTTGCCGGCTACAACGCTCTCGCTCATTCAGATCGCAAACCCGCTGACCGGTGTGCTCTTTGCATACCTCATTCTCGGTGAATACATTCATTCGTACCATATTCTTGGCGGCATCTTCATTGTCTTTGGACTTATGTTGGAGCAGACCTCTGGACGCTCCATTCAGGCCATGGGCATGCGAAGATTTCTCCACATCCCGTTTTTCCACAAAGCAAAGTCACTCGTCTCGCAACCGACGATCCAGATGCTTCCGAAGAACGTTTAGATTGGCAGCGCGTCCAATCTGATGAATGGATTCTCCGCAGCTTCGGTGGTTTTTTCTCCGACTGCGAGAACTTCACCTGTCGATGGGTCAATTTCTTCTGCAAGAACGATGAGACGCCTTAGGGTCGTGCCAACTGGCGTGCAGGTCATGAGTGTCGCAAGACGCTGTGATGTCGGCTGATCCAGAACGGAAACGTCATTTGGTTTCACTTCGTATTTCTTCGTGATCCGATACGAGTGACGGTCGCCACCGTAGTAGACGGAATACGTATCACCAAGATCAAGCTCATGGAGTCGTGCGAAGATATTTTTATACTTTCCGTCATCCCATGGATAGTACGAACTGTGGCCTGTGACGAAGAAGTTTCCTGCCTGACCAGGACGAGCAGAGCCCGGGTAGTGAACCACTCCATCACGGAGTGCAGTCTGAATATCGTTTTCAAACTGAATCCAATCCTCTTTCATGAGAGCACCCATGCTCGGCCGTACGATCGGCACGTTCACGTTGAGCTTTGGGATAATGATTCTGTCCTCGTAGGGGCCGACTGACGGAAGGTAGGCAAGAATGTTCTCGCCTCCCGCAGGCTGTGAAGCACGGAAGGCTTTCACGGCGGCAGAGCCACCCGTGATGTCCGAGAGAGCCTGTTCTGCCTGAATGTCTCCCCCGAGAGCAAGCTCAGCTCTGGCGATCTGCCAGAAGCTTTGATAGTTGATGCCAACAAACAGCACCGCGAATATCATGCCGAATGTTCCGCCGAAACGAACTGTATCGATGACGAAGAGCGTGACCTTGCGAGGCTGACGTGCGCCTGGCTTCCTACTTGGAAGTGACACCGGACTATTTGCAATGCGCCAGAAAGATTTCATCCCGGCTGCTGCTTTACGTGGCACCGAAGAGAGTGATTTCTGAGCATACTCGATACCGCTGCCTGCATCATCGGCAGTTTGCTTTACTTGATTCGCACCCTCCGCGACTGACTTGCGGATGATCTTCTTTGTTGTCGTTCCGACGCTGTGAAAGATCGAAGACTTCTCTTGTTTCGGTACTAAGGGCTCCGGATTTTTAATGAGTCGAACCTCTCGATGTGTCTCTTCAACCATCGTCCAGGTTTGTGCTCGTACTGCTGGTGTCGGTGACTCCACAGGTTCAACCACGGGAGCATCATGCACGATGCTTCCGAGAATGATATTGCCGTGAATGTCGTAGCGGGCACGAAGCACGAAAAGTTTTTTGCGAAGAGATAGTCGATTATTGTAGCACAGAAGCCGATTCTCTGCACTTTGACAGGTCAAAAAAGAGATGGTTAAACAGCTCTTTCCATGACACCTCCTCCAATGACTTCCTCGCCTCGGTACAGCACGAGAGATTGACCGGGTGCTTGCGGGCTTTGTGGAGACGAAAAGCGAAATACGCCCCCTGATGATGAGAGCGTCAATTCACCACGTTTTTTAGGGGATAATGAACGGATGCGACATTCGAAGGGTAGGGGGGTGCCGCTTTCCGGCGCCCATGCTACGAAACGAATGTCCGTGAGCTTTACCGTATCAGTTTTGACACTGCCTCTGTCCGCCACAATGAGACGGTTTGTGACGGTATCTTTTTCCACAACCTCAAGAGGTACCTTGAGTCCGCCAATACCAAGTCCGCGACGTTGACCAACGGTGTAGAGGGGGAGTCCCTCATGAGTGCCAACGACTACGCCGTTTTGTCGTGTAATTTCTCCGGGAGACATCGAGCTTTTGAGGTGACGCTTCAAAAATTCTTCCGGTGTTTTTTCTGGGAAAAAGCATAAGTCCTGACTTTCTCGGTACGAGTCTGGAAGCGGAATGCCGAAGTGTTCTGCAAGTCCATACACTTCTGTCTTCAGCATGGAGCCAATCGGAAAGTACACTGATTTCAATTGTTCTTGGGTCAGCCCGTAGAGGTAGTAGCTCTGATCCTTTTTCTTATCGACGGATTCCAGCAGCACCATGCGCTCACTTCCGTCTGACATCTTTTCACTCGCTGCTCGTGCGTAGTGCCCTGTGGCGAGCTTGTCGCAACCAAGTTCTTTTGCGAGTGCGAGTAGTTTGCCAAATTTGATGGTGCGGTTGCAGCCGATACACGGATTTGGCGTTACGCCTCTGCGGTGCCCCTCGAGAAAAGGATCGACAACCGTTTCTTTGAACTCCTGTTCAAGATTGATAATGCGAAGCGGAATGCCAAGTTTCTTAGCAACATTCGAGGCTCTGGAAATATTCTGCGTCGTACAACACTTTGTTGGCAGCACTTGGGCCAAGGCAGGTGCCAGCGGGTCAGTCCAGAGGTTGAATCTGACTCCAAGCACGTCATGGCCTTGTTCACGCAGTAGGTGCGCGACCACAGAGGAGTCGATACCGCCGGACATGGCAAGGAGAATGCGCAAAAAAAGTGGAGAATAGGGGGTGTAAGAATGTAAGATACCTACCTGTCTGTACGTCGTATACTCGTATTCTATCAGTTTCCACTCCTCTTTCATGACGAACTCGTTACAAAGCTTCATTGCACATGCTCGGTCGAAGAATATGGATCTTCAGACTGTGCGCCTCCTCCTCCTTTCTGCGGGTTGGAAAGAGAAGGATATTTCGGCAGCACTCGCTTCCGAAACGCTTGATATGCCTGTACCAGTCCCTACTGACGGAGGCGGAGCTCGTGATGCCTTCTTTCACCTTCTGACGTTTACGACTCTGTACTCCACGGTCATCGCGACGATTGTCCTCATGTTCCAGTACCTGAACCGCTTACTGCCTGATGCTGCGACTCAAAACTACTATTCGTATTCATCAGACTTTTCAGGTATTCGTTGGTCCCTTGCGGTTGTCATGGTGTCGTTCCCGCTCTTCATTTTCCTCTCACGGATTTTGCATGCGGAATTCACGAAGCACCCAGAGAAATTGGCATCCGGTATCCGTAAGTGGCTGACATATCTCACATTGTTTGTCACCGCGTGTACGCTCATTGGTGATGTCATCACACTGTTCTTCTTCCTGCTTGATGGTGAGCTTTCCACACGCTTCATCCTCAAGGTCCTTGCAGTATTCCTCATGAGCGGACTGCCGTTCTGGTACTACTTCACGGTCGTGCGCTTGGAGCCATCGAAATACGCATTGAGCCAGGCTCATAAAATTTTCTTTGGTTCTATGAGTGTCATTGTCCCGCTCATCTTCGTGTGGGGCATTGTCATCGTCGGAAGCCCTTCATTTGGCCGAGAACAGCGTTTTGATGAAGTGCGTTTGAGTAATCTTCGGGCAATTCATGAAGAGGTCTTGAACCAAGTGCATGGGGATAAGCGTTACACGGAGCCTTCTGTTTCCATCATAGCTTTGCCCAAGCCTTTGCCTGTCAGCTTGGAAGCAGTTGCCGCCAACGCTGTCTACACCAAAATTAGTACCACTGATCCTGAGTCTGGTGTTCCGTATGAGTATTTCGTGAAAGGAACATCGTACAGTCTTTGTGCTGAGTTCGGACTGGTTCGTGACTTGAGTTACGACATCTTCTGGAACCATTCAGCTGGTCACCACTGTTTTACATTTGACGCGCTCGATACGAGGTCCAAGTAGTACTCTAAGCCTTTCGGAGGCGTGCCAGCGCATGCCTCCGTTTTCGGCGTCCCATCCGCTACAATCCCCGCATGATCGACAAGGTCAAAGCACAGGTAGAAGAACTGGCGACCCTTCGTACAAAAATGGAGGACCCCTCTATTTACGGTGATCAAAAGGAAGTCACACGTATCGCACGACGCATCAAACAGCTTGAGCCGCTGAAGTCTTTGTATGATCAATATCTCGTGCTGGAGCAGGCTATCAAAGATGAGAATGCATTTGCAGGTGACCCAGAGCTTGCATCTATGGCGAAAGATGAAGCTGAGAAAGCCAAACTTCAGACACCTCTGCTCATGGAGAAGATGAAGAGACTTCTGATTCCAAGAAACCCTGACGATGAGAAAAGCGTTATCTTGGAAGTACGTGCGGGTGCCGGCGGCGAGGAAGCAGCACTCTTTGCCGCTGAGCAGCTCAAGATGTATCTGCGCTATGCAGAAGCTCGTGGGTGGAAATCAGAACTCATGGATGTATCAGAGGCTGATGCCGGAGGCGTCAAAGAAGCATCTGCTCGCATTGAGGGAACCGGTGTGTACGGAGAGCTGAAGTTTGAGTCCGGCGTTCACCGTGTGCAGCGAATTCCTGCAACTGAGTCTAAGGGTCGTGTGCATACGTCCACGACGACGATCGCCATTCTTCCTGAGGCGGAAGAAGTGGATATCGAAGTCAGGCAGCAAGACCTTAAGATCGATACCTATCGATCGGGTGGAGCCGGAGGCCAGCACGTCAACAAGACAGACAGCGCCGTGCGCATCACGCACCTCCCGTCGGGCGTGGTCGTAGCCTGTCAGACCGAGCGTTCACAGCAGAAGAACCGCGTTCTCGCTATGACCCTGCTTCGCAGCCGCCTCTACGTCGCTGAGCAAGAAAGACTCGCCAAAGAGCGCACTGACCTGCGCGCGGGACAAGTGGGTACTGGCGACCGGAGTGAAAAAATCCGCACGTATAACTTTCCGCAGGATCGCATTACGGATCACCGCGCCAATATCAACTTCAGCAACATTCCGGCAGTTATGCTCGGTAAGCTTGATGATATCGTAGAAGCCATGAAGAAATGGGAAGAGGATGAGCTTCTCAAGAATGTCTAAAAAAGGCCGTCCGTTCGGACGACCTTCTTTGTTGTAAAATTCAATTAGTAGACCAAGTTTTCATCAACTGGTTCCATACGCTCCATGATGAGACGAATGTTGCGCTGGTAGCAGGCAACAGATTTCTCGCGCGTGATGAATTTCTTCACGCACAGCTTCCAGACAAACGAAGCACGATCATTTCTGTCCATCAAATCAGACGATGACGAGGAGGCAGAGGAGGTGACCGATGAGCTCACCGAGGACGTGCTAGCCGGAGCCACGGACGAGGCAGAGGAAGAAGAGCTTGCAGAGGAGTCAGATGATGAAGAGGACGACGATGACGAACTAAGTTCGGCTGACGTAGGTAGAAGTTTGGCAATATCTTTCATGTACGAAACGCGGCTGAGGATCATCGCAAGTTTGCCGGAATCGTACGTCTCTTTCAGGTTTGCATACGGTCCGAACTTTTCCTTGCAGGATGGCATATCAAAGTCCGTTGGGCGAAAGCATGTGTTACTGAAGTAGCTAGCAAAATCAAATGCACTCGTATCAAGCGATCCGTTGCTATAGAAGCCAATAGACTCAGCACCCATCTTCTGGAAGATCTGCACGATCTGGTTTCCGTAGTACGCTTCATCGAACTGATCGGATGCCAAGAGAGGCAAAGCTGTGACAGCTGCTGTAAAGAGAGTGGCTGCTGCAGAGAACTGCAAAGCACGCGTGTGGCGGAGTAAGGACGACATACAATAAGTGGGGTAAAGAAGACGAAAGTATCGCATTATACGTTTAAAGCGATAAATGTCAATATTTAGCCCTAAGCTTGTGCATGAGGTCTACGCGCTTCTGGATGGAATCCACGGTTCCGATGTCTGAGCGGAAGCGCACTGGGCCTGCCATTTTCTCGCAGACGCCCTGAGCGATCTGTTCAGCTTCTGACACAGACTCACCGATACCGACGATACCGATGGCTCTCGAGCCGCCGAGG
>JAYTPR010000103.1:0-3921 GCA_043747095.1 Candidatus Peribacterales bacterium | reverse complement strand
AAACGCTGTTCAAATTCACCGCGGTACTTCGTACCCGCGACGATGGAGCCCATGTTGAGCTGGAGCACGCGCTTGTTCTTCAGGCTTGGTGGCACCGTCCCCTCGATGATGCGCTGTGCGAGACCTTCGACGATCGCGGTCTTACCAACTCCGGACTCACCGATGAGAACCGGGTTATTTTTCGTCTTACGATTCAGGATATGGATAAGACGCTCGATTTCCATATCGCGTCCGATGATCGGGTCCAACTTTTTCTCGCCAGCCTTCTTCGTCATGTCGTCACTGAAGTAGTCGAGCACAGGAGTTTTACTCTTTCCTTCTGCTTTGCGGCGCTTGAGGCCCTCAGCTTCGCCACCGGGCCCCTGCATGCCGGAAAGGGCACCCTGGAGGCCATGGAAGAAGGATTCAAGTGATGTCTCAAGGTTCTTGTTTTGATTGCGGAAGCTTGAAATCTGTCCGAACATTTCCTCAATGTGAATTTTCAAATCATCCGGATTAATCTGCATGCTTTCAAGTAGCATGGTCGCAGCATTTTTGCCGCTTGAAATGAGCGCGTAGAGAAGGTGCTCGGTTCCGATGTTTGCATGACGGAACTTGTGAGCGATCATAACGCTCTGTTCGATGGCAGTGTTCAGGGACAAGGAAAGGCCATGCTTCACGTTCTGACCTTCATCATCGGAAGCCTTTTGAGCTTTCAGAAGAATGCGGATGTTCTCATGCGTGACTCCGGCTCCCGTCAGAATGGAGAAACCAAGTGACTTCGGAATACCGAGGAGTCCAAGCAGCAAGTGCTCGGTTCCGATGTATTGTGACTTCATCGTCTTCGCTTCTTGCTCTGCGAGTTGCAGTGCCAGCTTCGCGTTAGGCGTGAATCGATCGAAGGGGTGCATAGAGAGTGTGGAAGAGAAGATGTTAGCACTCCCTATGTGAGAGTGCTAGAAATATCGTGTGATCAACAATCTTAACACAACGCCAGATACCCTGGGAACCGTTTGTAATTGATGTTTGTATGAAACAGATTGAATTGGACGAATGTTGAAAATAATTGACATAGGGCTTATTTACGCCTGCGAAGAAGGTAGAAGTCCTGAACGAAGATTGTAATGACTGCTGTTGTCGGAACAGCGAGGATAATACCGACGACCGGATGCACCGTATCTGGGAAGCTGACTCCTACAAGCATGCCGAAGATAATGGCGATAGGAGACAGGCCAACTGCGTGCTTCATGATGAGCGGAACGAGCAGGTTATTTTCACAGAGCTGAATGACGTAGTAGACGACGGCAACAACTGCTGCCCATACGAAGCCATACTGCGAGAGCGCAATGATGACGGCTGGAAGCGCGCCGATGAGCGGACCTGCATATGGGATGAATTCTGTGAAACCAGCGAGAAGCGCAAGTGTGTGTGCATATGGCATGCCGAGGATTTTCAGTGCAACGAAGACGAGTGAGCCGATAGCAAGACACAGCATGAGCTGTCCGCGGAACCACTGCGAGATTTTCAAATAAATAGCCTCTGCTTTTGCATCGTAGTAACCGCGGTACTCGCGTGGCATCACCGAACGGAGAAAGTCAGAAATTTTCTCGCGCTCAAGCTGAATAAAGAATGCAAGGACGAGAATCAGGATGAAATTCACCATGAAGTTAAATACTGATCCTGCAATCTGCACGGCGAGCTCAATAGACGTTTGAGCTACTGCAGAGAGGTTTTGACCGAATTGGAACAGGGCTGATGCACGATCTTTGATGCCCATCTGCTGCAAGAAATCCTGCGTCATCGCCGTGAGTTTTTCATTCATTCCATCTGACAAAAACGTAAATTGTACGTGCGGATTGATGAGGAAAGAGTCAGCGGACGTGTTCATGTAACGAGCGATGTCTTGAAGCTGTGATGCGACGATCGGAATGAGTGATGCCAAAAGAAAGACGCCGGTTGCGATGAAGATGAAGTACAAAAGAAGGACGGCGACCGGACGTGGAATACGACGACGCTCAAGCCAACGAACGTTGGTATCGATGACGACGGAAATAAAGAATGCGAGGAAGAGGATGATCAGCTTGTCGCGGATCACATAGAGTGCGACTGCCACTGCAATGACCATGAGTAGCGTCATTGTGGCTTTAGCGACCGTGCTTGCTGAAAGGTCGAGCTGTGTAACGGTGCGGGTCTTTTGCTCTGGGGGGAGCACGGTTTTTGTGAACTTTGGATCCTCGTGATGCATCTTGGATTTTGCCTTCGTCCAGAGTGACTGGGCTTTTGCGCTCAGTATTTGGATCGACTTGAAGGAGTCGGCTGGCGAATTTTTCTTCGGCATGGGATTAGAGGGTAACGCTGGAAACAATAGTGTCGATGATGACGTATGCGAGGAGTGACACGGAAAGCCCAACGAGTGCCATTGTGATGCCTTTTTTGGCTTGATCTGAGCTTCCTCCTGGGATTGCAGGACCGATCATGTACCGAAAACCATTGATCATGAGCAAGATCAGCGAGATGGTTGCAGCGAGCGAAATGACGACGAACGTAAGGTTTGATACGTATTGTTGTGCGCAGATGAAGCCAAGACCCGGCTGTCCCAAGCCGCCGTTCGTAAAAATCTGAAAACACTCCGCAGTCCCAGGGTTGAGACTACTCGGTTGAGCCATGGCGACCGGAATGATAAAGCGCAGAACATCGACCATGGAGCCAAGTATGCGCTTACCTCTGGCCTAAAGTAAACATCGTTGCAGTGCTAAAAGCTGGCGGGGACGGTGGAAGATTGGGACAATACGGCTATACTGCACGGTCCCATGGCTTTTTCTTGGACTACTACCCCTCGGCCGATTGTCGCGCTTGCTCCCATGGCAGGCGTCACGGATGCGTCGTACCGTCAGCTCATCAAAAAAGTAGCACCCGAAACTGTAGTGTATACGGAGTTCCTCAGTACTAACGCCATTTCCTACGGAGCTGCACGTACGCTCAAGATGTTGGAGTTTGATCCGGCGATCGAGAGGCCGTTCATTGTCCAAATTTTTGGTTCCGATCCCCAGAAATTTCTTGAAGCCTGCAAAGTGATCGAACAAGCGGGGGCAGACGGCATCGATATTAATATGGGCTGTCCTGCAGCCAAGATCGTTTCGTCGTGTTACGGTTCTGCGCTGATGCGAAACCCTGCTCTCGCGGCGGAGCTCGTTGCTGCAGCAAGCAAGTCGGTGACGATTCCAGTGAGCGTGAAGACGCGTCTCGGTTGGGATAGTCGAGAAAATCTCATCCCATTCTGCAGGGCACTCGTCGATGCAGGCGCAAAGGCGCTCTCCATCCACGGTCGCAGGTACTGCGATAAATTTACCGGAAAGGCCGACTGGGAGCCGATTTACGAGCTGAAGCGCAATGTCTCGGTGCCGGTTATCGGTAATGGAGACGTCGCCTCTGCAGAGGATGCGCTTCGCATGATCGGTAACTTAGACGGTGTCATGATTGGCCGTGCGACGTTTGGCAACCCATGGCTCATGCATGAAATTCACGAAGCGCTCACGACCGGAAAACTTCCGGAAAAACATGATATGACTTCAGACGAGAAGCTTGGAATTTTTCGAGCACGCGTACCTTTCATTTTGGATCATTGTGATTTGTCGGTGAAGTACAAAGGTGAGAAAAGAGGAGTGCTGGAAATGCGCCGTCACCTTGGGTCGTATGTAAAAGGTTTCGACGGTGCTCGTGACCTTCGGATGAAGCTACTGACACTCGAAAGTTTGGACGACGTGCGCGGTACGCTTGCCGCCGTTTAAATGCTTCCGTAGAACGACCGAAGATAGTAGCCGTTCTTTTTCATGTTGAGGTTACGGGCTTCAATGGCGCTTAAAAGACTAAATTGGTAGGGGAGTGAGTAGCCCGGTTTTTCGAACACAAGTTCGGAAGACGAAGAGGGTGGGGAAAGAGTGT
>JAYTPR010000102.1:0-3220 GCA_043747095.1 Candidatus Peribacterales bacterium | reverse complement strand
TTTCTGACGCAGAAGAAAACCATTCTCATCGAAGGAGCGCAGGCAACGCTGCTCGACCTCGACCATGGTACATATCCGTACGTCACCAGCAGCTTCACCACGTCCGCCGGAGCCCTGCAGGGTCTAGGTATGCCGCCACGATCTCTCGCATCATGCATCGGTGTCATCAAGGCATACTGCACACGCGTCGGTAGTGGAGATTTTTTGACCGAAGATGCTGGAGAAATCGGTAACAGGCTTCGTGAAAGGGGAGGGGAGTTCGGTTCCGTCACCGGTCGCCCGCGCAGGTGTGGTTGGCTTCACATTCCAGACATCATGTTTGCGGGATACATCAACGGTTTTTCGTGCTTCAACCTCACAAAACTTGATGTATTAGATACAGAAGAAGAAATCCCTGTCGGTACCGGACGTGATCCATCAGGAAAGGTGCAGTATCGCGTCATGAAGGGCTGGAAGACCTCTACAAAAGGCATCCGTGAATGGAAGAAGCTGCCGAAGGAAGCGCAGCAGTACGTCGAATTCATCGAAGAAGCTGCCGGTGTTCCCATTCGTCTGATCGGAACCGGACAAGCCAGAGAAGATATGGTCGTTCGGTAAAGAAGATTAAGGATACAGACGAGGGAAAAAGTCTCCGTCCTGTGTTAGTCTTTCGTTCGTGCATTCGCGGACCGGATCTCTATCGGAAACCCAGAAGCGTCGTTCGTTCGAGCGCCGCATTTTCGTGCTTCACGGATGCTTGCTCTTTGTCTGTCTCATTATTATCGGACGACTCATAGAGTTGCAGCTCGTAAATGGCGAAGAATACAGCCGTAGAGCCCAAGAACAGCAATACGGAGGCGTAGTGCTTTCTGCCAGACGTGGAGAAATTATGAGTAGAAACAGTAAAACTGGTGAAAAAAGCATCCTCGCTACAAACACAACACTCGACCTTCTGTACGTGGACCCACTCATTATTCCTGGTGACCACGCGACGATCTCAGATGAGCTCTCGGAAATTCTTCTAACCCCAGAATTTGATACTGCATGTCGCAAAGGCACCACTGCATGTCCAAATGAACTCATTCAATTCTACCGTCCAGCTTTCGATCCGCTCGCAAAAGTGAAGATCGTAGAAAGTGGATTCGGATCGGGCTACACCGTGATGATTCTTACCGGAGCACTCGCAATTTCGGGTGCTGAGTCGCCGCTACCAAATATGACGGAAGTAAAACGTCTCTTCGCTCGCTACATCGAAGAGCGCATCAGAAGGCAAACAGTGTCCTTTGCACCTCTGCTCTATAGCGCGAACAAGAAACAGGTTGTTGATGTCCAAAAAATGAGCATCCCTGGTATTTATGTAAACGAAGAGCAAAAGCTCGTGTACGCAAACCCAGACCTCATCGAACAATCATCCATCGGCGATATTTCACGTCAGCTCTCACCAGTGCTGAAACAAGACCCAAGTGTGCTCAAAACCCGCATGATCCAAAGGCCGCTTCGCTACGTCCCCATCATGGGACGACTACCACCAGAACTCTCACGCAAAGTACGTGAGCTCAAACTCAAGCATGCCGAAGAGGCGGCTGCGAAAGCGGCTGCAGACCCTAATGGTAAAAAAGCGGCGCAAGCCTATGACCCATTTCGCGCCGTTGCTCTCATTCCGCAGCACTGGCGTTTTTATCCGGATACGCAGATTGCGTCGCATGTCATCGGCTTCATCAATACGCTCTCTGAGCCGCAGTACGGAGTCGAGCGTACGTATGACTCAGTGCTACGAGGACAGGAAGGTTTGATCGCATCAGTAAGCGATCCTTTCGGTGGTCAGATTATTTCATCAGACCAAAAATTTATCGACCCGCGCGATGGATCGACGATCACTCTCACCATCGACCGATTCATTCAATCTCGCGTGGAAGAACTCCTTGATGCAATGGTGAAAAAAATCGATGCCGAATCCGGACAAGTCATTATCATTGATCCCTACACCGGACGCATCGTCGCCATGGCAAACGCACCACTCTTTGATAACAACTCCTACGCCGCCGTGTACGAAAAAGAACCGATCGTCGTCGACCCTGAAAGAGAAAAACAAATCGTCGTCGAAGTGTTCAACCCTGAAACCAATGCGAGAGTCGTAAAAGCGTACGTTCCAGATATTCTTCCAGAAGGCAGAATTAAACTAAGTAAAGAAACACAGGAAAAATTGAAAGAGCTGGAAGAGCTCTATGACCTTCCAAATATCAGCCGCTACTTCCTGTACCTGGGTGATAACAACAGGCGCGAAGTATTTCCGACCGATCGCAAAGGTGTGTGGCTGAAGTACAAAAACAACATCGGAGTTGGTTCATACGTAAACCGCAACGTCCAAGAAGTGTACGAGCCAGGATCAGTCGTAAAATCGATCACCATGGCAATCGCCATCGACCAAGGTGAAGTGTCGCCACTCGATATTTATAACGACACCGGAGCGGTGAAAGTGGATGTCTTCACCATCAAAAACGCTCTCAACACGTACTACGGACAGGTAAACATGGTCGACTGCTTAAGCTACTCCATCAACACGTGCATGACTGCTGTGAGCCAAAAGCTTGGTCGAAAACTTTTCCGTTCCGCGCTTGATCAGTTTGGATTCGGACGCATTACGGGCATCGAGCTTGATAACGAACTTCCGGGTGACCTGAAGCCCTGGAGAGAGTGGAGTCCTGCTCTGACGATGACCATGGCCTTCGGACAAGGAATCACCACAACACCGCTGCAGATGGCCACCGCCTACACCGCACTCGCAAACGGCGGAAAACTCATGCGTCCTACTATTGTGGATCAGATCGAACACTCGGACGGTACCATCGACAAACGCCAGCCCACCGTCATTGGACAAGTCATCAAGCCCGAGACTGCCGCAACTGTCACAGCCATGCTTATCCAATCAGCCGAGTACGGCTTCGCGAAAGCGGGTAAAGTAAAAGGTCATCGCATCGCAGGAAAAACCGGTACGTCACAAATCGCTGGTCCTGGTGGAAAGTATGAAACCGGTACAGGTTCTACGATCGCGACATATGCAGGGTATGCACCTGTGGATAATCCGAAATTCGTGATCCTCGTGAAGCTCGATCGTCCGAAGAAAGATGACTTCGGTTCAAAGTCGGCAGCTCCGCTTTTCAAAGATATCGCTTCGTTCTTGTTTGAGTACTACGGCATTCCGCCAGATGAAAAATAATATAGAGACGGTGACGGTCATTTG